>JAUWRB010000014.1 GCA_030610785.1 Promethearchaeota archaeon
AGGAAGGAATTAGACTACTAAAAAAAGATAACATGACGATCATTAAAAATAATGATAATACCATTGGAACGATGGGAATTCACGCCTTTGGAGATCGTGTAAGACCTTATTTCGTTAAGGCAACGGTCAACGAATTAGGAATCCATTGCCTTTAGGCCATGGTAGTTCAATTACCTTACTTCTATATTTCTTAATCGCATTTTTTAAAGTATTAGCGGCTAATTTCGTGCAATGTTTATGATCTTCAGGTAATCCTCCTAATGAGTCATCAATATCTTCTGGTCTTAATTTTTCAGCAAAATCCAATGATTTTCCCTTAATGAGAAGGGTGACTTGGCTCGCTGTAGCAACAGAGGCTCCACAACCATCCGTGATAAAATTGGCTTTCTCAATTATATCATCGTTAATTTTTAGAAAAAATCGCATTGTATCTCCACATGGACCTCTATACGATTGTGAAACGGATATTTCTTTATCAGGTGGTCTACCCCAATTTTTTGGTTTATAAAATAAATCAACAATATATTCGTTATATTCTTCGATTGCTTTTTCTTTAATTGTTTTTTGAAGTTTCTCCACATACTCATCGAATTTATCTCTAACCATTTTATTATAATTTTCCTCCATGCCCCATGAGTTTTTCAATACATGTTTTTTTAAAACTTTTTAATAATACAATCAATTCCTTTTTCTTTTTTGATTTATTTATTTATTTCAATCTCTCTCTACATTTCTATATTCAAATAAAGTCCATCTAAACTAGATTTTTTAATTATGATTAAAAAAGGCTCGAATTTTGAAATTCATTACCACAGTTATGACAATAAATTGCATTCTTGAGGTTTTCCGATCCACATTTTTCGCAAATTTTTATGTTTTCTTTCTTTTTAAGAAAAGTTATTCTTTCTAATTCGGTGTTTAATTCTTCAAGTTCTTTTTTTTTAAAAGATAGTTTAAATTCTTCAATATTTTTTCCTATTAAACGGATTATACCCTCCCATTTTTTCCATTCGGAACCTTCAGATTCTAAGACCGATTTAAGCTGATCTATACCGAAGACATGCCTCCCTTTTTGATATATCAAAATATCTTCAGCTCCTTCTTCTAAATTGAATCTAATATTTTTCAATTTGTTTTTAAAATTCTTCTTTTTTAAAAATTTAAACTTAGATTTTTCTAATAAATAATTCAAAAAGTCTTTTTTCAGTTGATAATCATATTTTTCTCCAGCAATAAAACAATTATTGTCTTTTAAAATATATTTTCTTATAGAAATTCTTCTTAGACCAATTTCTTCTTCAATTTTACTTTTTATTTCTTCAATTTTTAGATTTATATCGCTTTTCTTTTTTAAATTTGTTAACCCAATTAATCCCGCACTATTTCCATGTCCTATATAAATCAATGGATCGTGTTGTCTATAATAAAACATGCTTCTATTATTTCCTGGAGAATAACCTAACCGATATCTACTCCTGTGGTTTAAATTATGATATGCATTTCTATTTTTTCTTGATCTTTTACCCATACCAACCATCTTCTTTTATTTTAATTTCAATTTTATATATTTTATAGAAATTTTATCTCATTTTATGAATATTTATTCATAATTTTTAAAGTTGTGGTTTATATTCTTATAATCAAAAAGAATGATTTTAAAACGATTAATCTAGAGAAAAACAAATTTTTTAGAAATCAAAACTATAATTGGCTGATTTTATGGATTTCAGAAATTTTCCTACTTAAAAAAGATTCATATTATAAAAGCGTGTTATTGTACATCATTTATAATTGTCATGCGGAAAAAGTTTCCAAACCACTATAAGAAAACATATGTAGGCTCAACTCTTTTATATTAATTGACTTTTATTTTGTTTATTATTAGTAAAAAGTTTTAGAGAGAAAAAGAATTATTTATAGAATATGAAGAATAAAAAAAGAATACAATTAAGCTATTATTCGCTATGTTTTATTCCCGTTCCTGTATATTTAATTTCTACTGTGGATGAGAATGGTATTTATAATATAGCTCCATATGGGATGGTCATGCCTGTGTCTTATAATCCATTAATTATTAGCGTTGGTTCGGATAAAAATAGAGATACATATAAAAATATTTTACAAACAAATGAATTTGTTTTAAATGTACCAAGTTTAGAACTTTTAAGAAAAGTTAATAGAACTGCAGATCCAATACCATCAGAGCAAGACGAATTTGTTCATGCAGATCTTACCCCCATTAAATCAGAAATAGTTCAACCACCCAGGATTGGAGAATGTAGAGCTCATTTAGAATGCGAAACTATTTGGGTAAAAGAAGTTTCAGAGATTTGTGAAAATAGAGTCATCATTACAGCAAAAGTAGTTGATTTATCTTTAGATGAAGATATTTTTATAAAAGATTTATGCAAACAAAAAGGTCTCATGAAATCACTATATTACGAAAAACATTCATATTTTTCACTTGGAGGATACATGGGAAACAGGAGAATGAGATGAATTTAAGATTTTTAAATGTTTTTATTTGTAACTAAGAGATATTATTACTATCCATTTTCACAAGATCTTTTTAATTTGTGAATAATGTGGTTGGTTCTGAAATAACGAAAGAAAAAATGGGTACTCACGAGAGTTTGATTGAAGTTGAAAAAGATGGGGGCAACGATAATTCTATTCTTGAAGTGAAGTACGAGGCGAGTTTAGAATGTTATAGCACGGTAAAAAAATATTGCTTGGAAATGAGGTTATTTATGTGTAGTCGCATTTACAATTTCTTTAAAAATATTAAATTTGAAAAAATAATAATTTTAAAATTACATAAAACCCATAAAAACCAATCAAGAGAGCGGCTTCCCATTTTTTAAGCGCTTTTTCAGTCCATAAAAAGTAATATGCTAATGAAATTGCAACAAAGAGCATGGGGATATCAAATACTAATATTATAAATGCAACATTGAAATCTGCTATAATTGCGCCTGCACCTGTTGCTAAAAGAGTATTGCAAATATTAGAGCCCAAAATATCACCAACAGCGATTCCATGAGAATTTCGCCGTATAGCAGTTAGATCAGCTACAAGTTCGGGTAAACTTGTTCCTAATCCTATTATTAAAATACCAATTACATTTTCTGGAAGATTAAATTCCATTGCTAAATTATGTCCGGAAATTAAAGTGATTTCAGCACCAATTAGTAGAAATGTAAGGCCAATGATAAAAAATATAATATCTTTTTTACCTGAAGTATTTTTTATGGAGCTCTCAGCGATATCAAAGGAATGCGGATCTAATCTTTCTCTCTCATTTTCTCGAATTTTTGGCTCTGCTCGCTCTATTTTTTTTTCACTATAAATTATTAAAATTAAATATAATATATATATTATTATCATTATAATAGCTTCGATACGAGTTAGTACACCATCGACAGCAAATAAAAAAAAAACGCCTACGGAGAGAAATAACATGACTCCTTCTCTACGTAAAACCCACTTGCTAACATAAATAGTTTGAGTTAACCCTAAAATCCCTAAAATTAACGTAATATTAGTAAAAAATGAACCAACTTTATTACCAATAACAAGTCCATCTATATTTGGGGTAATCCCAAGGAGTTTATCAAAACCGCCAAGAATTGAAACTGCAATTTCAGGCAAACTGGTGCCAATCGATAAAACTGTTAAACCCACCATTAAATAACTTAAGCCGAATCGGTGAGCTATATCTTCTAATCCAATTACCACAAATTTAGCACCAAAATATAATCCAACAAAACCCGATATGAGAAATAAAATTGTGTATAAAAGCATCTCTTTTTTTTCTTTTTCTTTTAAAGATTTAAATTTTTATTTAATATAAGATTTTCCATTTTATGGTGTATTCTTGAATAATTTCTGGGTTATATATCGATAATTTCTGGGTTATATATGGATAATTTATTAAGTAATTAAATTTAATTATACATTATGGCTTCTAAGAAAAATAAAGAATTTCACGAACTACATATTCCTCTCGAAAAGGAAATATACGATAAATTGAATAATATAAAGGAATATTATGGCATGAAGAATACTTCCGATGTTATTAGATTATTGATAACTAAAAAATCTAGAAAAATAAAAAAAACAGAGTAATAATAATTATTATGAAATTGCAAATGATTTTGACTATAAAATCCCTTAATCTTTTCCTTTATTAGTAAATCAATCAACTGAGTAATCTTTTTGGATCAAAATCCGATGAAATCGTAATTTTCTTACCCAAATCCAAAAAGATTCTTAAGCATTGTAGATAGACACAATTATTATTTATTATAATTGATTTATGGAACGAAATTTTTTTTTAATATTTTCATGTTTAAAAACTTGAATCAAAAAAGACATGGTTTTCTTTTGCTCAGATTGAATAAATTAATATTATTTTCCATCTAAAGAAATAATTGGGATAATAGCATTGTTTGGGCAATCTTTAAAACATTTTAGACAGTTTTGACACAATTCCATATCTTTTTTATTAAATATAATTAGTTCTTTATCAGTCTCGGGGTTTTTAGAAAGAACAAATAAATTTTGAAAGCAAAAACCTTTCTCTAAACATTTTTTACAAATCGTACATCTTTCGTTATCAATTTTAAAATTAATTAAGCGACCTTCTTCTAAAGAGGTTACTTCGATAGCATTATGTTCACAAACATCTACACACCTCAAACATCCTTTACATTTATTGTAATCTACATATCTTAAGGAATCTCTAAAAAAAATTGCTTTTGTAGGACAAGAATAAGAACATTTTTCACAACGAATGCATAAATGTGGATTAATACTGATAGGAAATAATTTTTCCATTTTAAAATAAATTATATTAATTAAAACTTGAACGTGTTCATTTAAGAACAACTATTAAATTATTTAAACATTGTTATTTTATAAAAATTGCGTTTAAATTAACTTATTTCGATTACTAATAGATTTCCTCTTAGTTTTTGATTTAATTTTGTTTAAAATTTCTCAAGCTCGTTGCTTATTAATTTTAATAACTTCTAAAATCTTTAAAAAAGAGATAGTCTTTGGCAAGTCCTGGAAGCTCTTAACGAATTTTCCATCAAGGAATATTTTTAGAATAATATTTTTTTAATTTTTGATTTTCTGTCCCATCCGGGAGCACGTGTTCAGGTGAAATATATCCTTCTTTTTCAAATCGCATCTTTCTAACGCAATTCTTTCCTCCGTTCCAACAATAATTTTTTACCCATTTTTCATCAATTAATCCTAAATCGTATGCACGCTTCATGGCGGAAGTTTCATCGTACCAATGGCATAAATTTCTCTTCATATTATTTAAATATATAATTAAATTATTAAATTTATTATGAAAAGGAGTTTGTCTTGAAGGAAAATGCATATGATCTAGCAACTAAATGGATTTTAGAATCAAAACATGCGATAATTTTTAGTGGGGCTGGAGTTTCCGTGGAAAGTGGAATCCCTCCATTTCGTGGAGAAAATGGATTATGGAATAAATATAATCCAATATTTTTAGATACAAATTATTTTAAAACCTATCCAAAAAAATCATGGACTCTTATAAAGGAAATTTTTTACGACTTTTTTGGTCAAGCTAAACCAAATGACGCTCATTACGTAATTGCAGAATTAGAGGAAAAAGGATTAATAAAAGCAATAATTACTCAAAATATCGATGATCTCCATCAAAAAGCAGGAAGTAAAAATGTTATAGAATTCCATGGAACCTCGCGGACATTAACCTGTATGAATTGTAATAATAAAATTAATAGTGACAAATTCTTATTTGACTTACCTCCTTATTGTCCCAAATGTGGAGGGCTATTAAAACCTGATTTTGTATTTTTTGGTGAACAAATTCCTCAAAAAGCTCACGAAGATTCTATTAAAAATGCATTACTTGCAGATCTTTTTATCTTAGTAGGAACAACTGGCGAAATAATGCCTGCCTCATCAATTCCATACATCGCAAAGGATAAAGGAGCGAATTTTATTGAAATTAATATTAAACCATCCAAATATACTCATTCGATTGTCGATATTTTTTTAAAAGGGAAGGCAACAGAAGTATTCCTGCGATTAAAACAACTATTAACTCAAAAATTACACTAAATAAATTAATTAATCAAGAAAAAAAATAATTGAAATCCCGTAATTTGTCGCAATGTTAACAAAAACATTCAATTTTAAACGATAATATAGAAAAACATAAATATATTAAAAAATAAGTAAATTCTTAAGAATCGAAAGGAATAATAAAAAATGAGTCGTGATCAATTTGAAAATCGCTCTTTAAACGAATTTACGAAAGAATTTAAGCTTTTATTCAAAAATACTCTTGTAGGATTATGGAGCGCCAGAATTAGCGATGGAATCTTCGTCCAAGCAAACATTATTTCTGCTAAAATAGCGGGCTATGAAAAATTAAGCGAATTCCTTAATAAATGTTCGACTTCTGATCTTTTTGATGATATGACGCGGAAAAGGTTCTTTCGAAAACTAAAAAAACATGGTGAAATTTCGGGATTCGAGGCACACTTGAAGGATCGCAGCGGATCCGAAAAAAATATTTCCGTGTGGGCAAAAATTTATCACGAACATGTTCAAGGCGTATTTCTCGATGTTACTGGATATAAAAAGCTTCAAAAAGCTTTAGAAGAATCAGAAGCAAAATATAGACATTTATTTGAAAGCGCTCCGTTCGTGATTGGACTTTTAGATTTAGAGGGAAAAGTGTTAGATATTAATGTGGCCGTGAATCAATTTCTTACTTCTCGTACTAAGGACGATTTAATTGGAAAAAATTTTAGAGAAATATTTTCGATTAACGAGCGAGAGAAGGGCATCATCCCTTTAATAGAAAGCCGAATAAAAAAAATGCTTAAAGGCGAGATTATAAACAATTTTGAAACTAAGTTTTACCAAACAGATGGAAGCATTCAATGGGTGAACTTTCATGGGTCTTTAATAAAAATAGATGATCGAAAATTAATTCAAATAATAATACAAGACATTACTGAGAGGAAAAAAGCAGGACAAGAATTAAAAAGGTCGGAAGAAAAATTTCGAAGAATATTTGAATCCATTCCAGATATGTATTTTTTAGTTTCTAAAAATAGCGTAATTATAGATTATAAAGGTACACCCGGAGATTTTTACGTGCCTCCTGAGGAATTCATGGGAAAGAAACTGAGCGATGTTTTACCAAAAGAATTGTCCGCACTTTCGATTGCAGCCATTCAATCAACAATCGAAACGAAAACTCCAATAATAATGGAATATAACCTTCCAATTGACGATAAAATCAGGTATTTTGAGGCTCGTTACCTTTTTTTTTCTAAAGATCGAGTTGCGATTTTTATACGCGAAATAACGGATAGAAAAAAAGCGGAACTATTGGTTAAGGAGGAAATTTTAAAATTAAGAGAAATTGAACAAATTAGAAAAGATCTCATCAGCAGAGTTTCGCACGAACTAAAGACTCCATTGATTCCAATAATATCCGGGACAGAACTTCTTAATTTAATGCAAAAAGACCAAATAACAGAGGACGCTCAAGAGATTATCGCTTTAATCCATCAAGGTGGATTAAGGTTACTAGATTTGATTGAGAATTTAATTAATGTGTCCCGAATCGAATATGATAAATTGGAAGTAAAGAAAGAAAACCACGATTTATGTGCCTTGATTCGAGAACGCTCTGAGGAGATGAGATTTTTAGCAAAAAAGAGGAAAATTTTGTTCAAATTTACCCTTCCAGAGAAATTACTTTTAAACATGGATAGAACGAGAATTGGAGAAGTAATTACAAATTTAGTATCCAACGCAATTAAAAACACTCCCATTAACGGCAGGATTAACATTAAATTACGAGCGCGTGATAATTGGGCTATTCTTACTATTTACGATACTGGAGTTGGTCTTACTGGGAAAGAAATGGAACAAATATTTACCCGATTCGGAAAAATTGAACGATACGATGAAGGATTAGAATATTTAGACATCAAAGGTTCAGGATTAGGGCTATTTATTTCCATGGAAATCGTTAATTTACACGGAGGGCAAATTTGGGCGGAATCTGCGGGAAGAAATAAAGGTAGTACTTTTTTTGTGAAATTGCCGATAAGTAATTAAGATTTGAAAGGAAACACATGATGGAGAAAAAAATCTCGTTTTTATAAAAAAGTATTAAAAGTCTCCATCTTTCTCTTCATGTGATAATATCTCTAATAACATATCAATTTTAATAGGAAGTAAGGGGAATATAAATCGTGAATAAAGGAGAAATCGAACTATCTAAGCTTTTAAAAGGAATCGTAATCTGTAAAGAATCCGGTGAATATCTGCTTGACCTTATTTTAGATTCGGACATCGACCCAGTCTTGTTATCTTCATTCGTAGGCGCCTTATCTTTATTCGGGAAAAATCTTGAAAAAATTGAAGAAATTAACATCAAGGGACTCGATGTAGATATGATTATCGTATATAAATACAACCTCATTTTTGTAATAATAATAGATAAGAATTTTAGAAAATATAATTTTAGAGAAGAAGCTGAAAAATCTCTTGACATGTTTTATAGCTCTTATTTGAACGAAATTAAAGAAGATTGCGTGGATATTTCAAAATTTGAATATTTTAAAAAAATATTATACATGCAAATAAAAGATTACTTCGAAAAGATTAACGATTTAGAAAAAGAAAAGGAAATCGGTGATTTTGGTTTTTTCACTCAAGCGATTAAAAAATTAAGAAATAATTTGGATTAAATTCCCTTTTTGCAAGGATTTTATCCATTTGAAAAATTTAAAATCCATCAACTTTCTTTTTGAAAATTAAATCTCCAATTTTAACTCCAAAGATCCTTTCCATTAAAGTACATTTAGCCTTTAATAAATAATAAATCTCTTTACCAGGAACATCCATTTGAAATAGGCTTTCAAAATTACCTTGTCCCTTTGATAAAATTATTCCGCCTTTTTGATAAAAAAGTTTTTTAAATTCTTTAGTAGAGGTAGGCATATCAATTCCGGGAGTGGGGCTTGATTCTATAACTGGTACTAACTCTGTCATGCCAACAAACTCTGCGTCTTCTAAGGTCGCATCATTTATGATAGGTGCTGATCTAACAGAATAGATTATTTCCAAATCGGGATGTAGATCTCTAATTGTAGTAATTAATAATTTATCAAAAACAATTTCTCCGCAATTATCTCCTATTATTAACAAATGATTAGTATTTTCAAGAGAAGATTTAAATTCGGGGTAATCGTTAACGACTAAATTTTGAGGAGAAAAATTTTTAAGGTCTTTAATGAAATCTATCTCGTGTTGGCCCGCAAAATCAATCGTATTTCCAAGAGCCGCAACAATAATAGCTTCAAATAACGGATCAGTAGCTTTATCGACAATTTCTTTAGCCTCGTTGTAATAATCCAAGGCAAGACGATTATATTCATTTTTTAACTGGCGATATGGATCTTTTTCCCCCAACATCTCTGAGACAAGATTATAAGCAACTTTTCCTATAATTGGAGAAGCACTATCATTTATATCGATAGTAATGAAAAATTCCATTAGTTTTTTCTGAGCGGCAATTATTATTTCGCGAGAGATGTCCGGTTTTAGCATTTTAAATGCCCTATGAACTTGATTAAAAAGGCATCCTACGCATTCTGGTTCTAGTTTCATTTTACTCGTATCTACTATTTTTGCATTTTTTTTTGTTTTTTATTTAAAAAATGAAGAATTGCTTTAATTTCTTTCAAAAAAACTTAATTTAAGAGTTAATTGTTTTTAAATATGTTCTTAGGACAAGGTTTATTGTAAAAATAAATAAAGAAAAAAAAAATAAATTATGTAAAATTTTTTAAAGTTTTTGTATTGCTTTTGTTCTTTCTTCCTTAGAGAGCCCAGCTTCTCCTCTTTTAACGAAAAACATCATTATAAGTGCTAATATAAAGAACCATACGCAGTTTAAAAGTAGATAGGGTTCGCCAATTAATTCAGTAAGTCCTCCTACAAGACCAGGTCCAACGATTGCAGCTAAAAAACTAAAAAAATAATATACACCAGTATAAGTTCCAATCTTTTTCGCAGATGGCGCCATTTCCCATATTATTACGATGGAATTGACATTAACAAAGGCCCAACCTATGCCCATGAAAACTAGCATTATATAGACTATTGTAGTATTTGCTTGAGCTAAAAATGCGATAAATAAAGATACTATCATCATTACTAAGCCAATTTTGATTGTCAATCTCCTACCGATTTTAGTAGCCAGAATGCCTCCAGGAATCGCAAAAATAATAAAAGGCAACGCTACAAAATTAAACATGAAACCCGCCATTCCGGAAGTTAATCCTAAAACCGATACTCCATAAATTGATAATAATGCTTCTGCCCCTTGATATCCAATAAACCAGAATAGAATTGCAAGCAACATGAAAAGAGTACTTTTATCTTTTTCGGCTAAAATATCTTTCATACTTGCGATCAAGCCGACCTTTTCTTTTGCTTCCTTTATTTTTTTACCTTCTTTTTCCTCTCTTTCTAATATCAATTTATAACTAAATGATTCTTGTTCCTTCACTTTCAACAACAAAATACCTAAAGCAAAAATCATTATTATTGATACTATGATAAAGACTGCCTGTAAACCAATAATATCCGATAATCCACTGAGAGTAAATGCTACTACTGCCCCTATACCTCCCATTAAATTAATAATGGCATTAGCCTTGCTCCTATGGACTGGTTTAACGAAGTCTGGCATGAGCGCTACGGCTTGGCTCCGGTAAAAGGCCATGCAAATTACAAAAAGGAACATCCACACGAGTAATGACCCAAGAGAGTCTTCAAATGATAATAACGCAAAGAAAAGAGCTGCTGAGGGAATTCCAATAAGAATATAAGGAATTCTACGTCCAAGCTTAGTCCGAGTATTATCAGAAACTCCACCCATGATAGGTTGGATGATAACGCCTACAATGTTATCAACAGCCATGAATATGCCCACTAAAGCAAGTGAACCTAAATAAGCGTATAATTTTTGGTTAACTTGCGTATTATAAAGGGACCAAGTAATTGCGGTAGTAAAAAACGCCAATCCTATGAAAAAGGTAAGTTTATAGTCCAATTTTTCTTCTTTTTCTTCTTCAGACATATTTTTCACTTAATATTTTCTTTTATTTTTTTTTTAAATTGATTATTTTTATATTATATTTCTTTAACTTAAAAATGCTTATAAATTTATCATGTAAAACTAATAAAAGAATTCTTTTCGTTAATTTTCATTAATATATTGTTCGTGCTTTGAAAAATGTTTAAATAGTAAACCATACTTTATCTAAGAAAAAAAAAATATTAATAACTCTAAAAAAATGGAAAAAGAAAAAAGATTGATCAATAGAATTTCCATAATACCTGAACCTGTTAAAATTTCTTTAAAAGAGGGAAAATTCTTCATTAACACGGAAACCATTATTTTATCGGATTCAAGATTAATAGATAACGCAGAATTTTTAAAGAATCTACTTAGTCCAGCAACTGGGTTTTCTCTTGCTATAAAAGATATTTCACAAAAAGAAAAAGAAAGGAATATCATTACACTTAGAATAATTGAGGATAATATTAATTTAAAACTTGAAGGATATATTCTCGAAATAACTCTAAACGAGGTTAACATATCAGCTCTCACTCCTACGGGTGTTTTTTATGGTATCCAAACGCTACGACAACTTCTTCCACCTGAAATAGAAAGTGCCAACATCAAAAATCTCAAATGGTCCATGCCTTGCCTAAAAATCGAGGATTACCCCCGTTTTAAATGGCGTGGATTCATGTTAGACGAGGCAAGGCATTTTTTTGGTAAAGAAATTGTTAAGAGAACGCTTGAACTCATGGCTTTCTTGAAATTAAATGTATTTCACTGGCATCTAACCGACGATCAAGGATGGCGCGTTGAAATAAAAAAATATCCTCTTCTTACAGAAATTGGTTCTAAACGAAAAGGAACTTTCTCGGTTGAGGCAAGGGGAAAGATGGATGGAATTCCAGTTTCAGGTTATTATTCACAGGAAGATTTGAAAGAGATCATTGATTACGCAGCAGCTCGTCATATTGTAATTATTCCCGAAATAGACGTTCCAGGACATGTTACAGCTGCCCTCGCTTCGTATCCAGAATTTAGCTGTACTGGTGGGTCTTTTGAGGTGAGCCCTCGTTTTGGCATTCATAAAGAAGTATTATGCGTTGGAAAGGATAATGTATTTAATTTTGTTCAAAATATCTTAAATGAGTTAATTAAAATTTTTCCTTCAGAAATAATACATGTGGGCGGAGACGAAGTAAAAAAAAGAAGATGGAAAAAATGTCCTGAATGTCAGACTCGGATGAAAACAGAAGGACTTGAATCTGAAGATGACTTACAAACTTATTTTACAAACAGGATCGCGAATTATTTATCTTCTCGTGGACGCCGGTTAATGGGTTGGAACGAAATTCTTAATGAAAATCTGGATAATAGCGCTATATGCCATTATTGGACTAATAATTTCGATAAAGTATTAGAACAGGCAAGAAATGGTAGAAATATTATAATGTCAGAAAGAACGGCGGTTTATTTAGATTATCCTCACGAGTTAACTCCTTTAGAGCGAACTTACGAATACGATCCCATGCCAAATGAACTTGAGGAAAAATATCGCGAACAAATATTTGGACTTGAAGGTCTTTTATGGAGCGAACACGTCCCGAATGTAAAGCGTTTAGATTGGCAGATTTTTCCACGCTTAATTGCAATTGCTGAAACCGGATGGACGCCTAAAAAAAGAAAAGATTTTAATTCGTTTCAAAAGCGCCTAGAAATTTACCTTAAAAGATTAGATTTTCACAATATTAATTACGCTAAAAAAGAAGAAATAATCAAACAATAGCTTCAAAAATAAAATTAAAATTCCATTAATTTATAAATTTTTTGAAGTTTATTAGTGAAATTATTGAAATTTTTATTAGAGTTTAATCTCAATGGTAATAGTTTTTTTATCATCGGGTAAGTTCTTTAAAGCTTCCATGAAACCTAAATTAATTTTCGTTAAAATTGTAGACATTATGGGATTTAATGGAATCTCTTTTTCGTTTATTAATAATTTAATTTCCGTCATGAGATCTTCAATTCATCCTTAAATAAAAAATTAAAGGTTATTTTTAATTAATTTATAAGACGATTTTAATGTAATTTTAAATATGGAATTGATTCTTTCAACATTATTGACTATTATAATCAGAAATAGAATCAAGGTCTAATAAAGCATCGTCAGACCATCATACTATTTTGTAGAAATATTTAATACATGATAACTATAATAAACTGAGATTTAGCTTTTCTAAGGCTTCAGATATTTCTGGAGTGACGTGATGTTCAATTTTGCAACACATCTCATCTATTAAAGAAGTTTCTTCCAATTTTAAACCACGAATAAAAAACTCTCTAAAGAGATTGTACCTATTATCAATAATTTGCGCAATTTCTTTTCCTTTTGGAGTTAGTCTTAAGGAGCTTCTGGGTTTCCACTTAATCAAATCTTTATTTTTTAATTTATGTAACATTCCTGAAACTGATGATGGTTTGACTTTTAAAAAAGTTGAAATTTCTAAATTAGAAACCCAGCCACCCCTATTCTTTTTAGAAATGTAATAAATAGCTTTTAAATAATTTTCGTAACTTTCTCTCATTTAAATCATCTTACTTAATTTTTTTTTAAAAATATTAAAAAAAAGAAAAAAATAATTATTTTGCTTTCTCTAATTCTTCAATTCGTTTTGAGATATCTTCCAGTGAGCTCTGAATCCCTTTTTGGCTGCTTTCCAAGTAATCCTTCTCTTGTTTAAGAGCAGTTAATTGGTCTACAGGAATTAAAGGAGCACCTACAGGATAAATTGGTGCCGATGCAATATACGGATTATACGCGGGAGCGTATCCAAAACCCGCTCCTCCAAAGCCTCGACCCCTTCCAAAGCCTCTACCTCTTCCAAAGCCTCGACCCCATCCCATTCCTAATCCGGGACCTCTCGTATACCCTGGAGTGCTGTAACCAGCACAGTAGCCCAAGCCTCGTCCTGTCATTGAACCCATTCCTCCGGGTCCAGTTCTATCTCCACCAGGCATTTTTAATATATCATCTCTTTTTTTTATGTGATTGAATTTTAATTAACCTTATTTAGTATATATCAAGGCACATTTATAAATGTTTTGAATAATCATTCAAAATAAAATGTATGCTTTCTACTCCTAAAAGAACGCGTGGAGAAAATGAATAAATATTCATAAAAATAATGTTGATTAAAACATACGAAGAAGCGATCTTAAAAAAAAAATAGAATTTTTAAATTTTAAAAAGAACTGTAATAACTAGTTTTAAAAAACTTTTAACTAGATTTTTTCGTTGTAAACTCATTTCAACCTCCTCCGGTCAAATTGATTTAAATGATTGGAACAAGGATTCTCAAGGGAATTTAGATTTGTTGAAATTAGAAAGACAATAAAATTTAGAATCTTTTAAACTGCAAAATATTTAAAAATCAAGCATGTGTTATTGTACATATGACTACAGAAACACAGAATAATGTTGATAAAGACGATATTCCCCTTTCTGGTTGGTTTTTTTTGCTCATTTTTGTTTATATGATTGGTTTATTTGGATTCATATTTTGGTTTTTTACTCAAACTCTAACCTGGCTTGAAGCGTGGCTATTTACAATCGCATTTGCCATGAACATGACAATTAGCTATTATGTCATAAACAAGAAGAATCCACGCGTCATTCGGAACCGGATGAAGATAAAAAAGGTAGGTATCACTGAAAAAACAAAAAAATCGGCTGGATCTGATAGATTTATACTCCCACTTACAGGTATTGGATTTTTCTGTACATTTGTGCTATTAATATTTGATTACAACACTCAATGGACTAACATCCCTTTTGATTATAACAATCAAGGGACATATATCCCTTTCATGGTGGAGATTTTAGCCCTTGTTATATCTAATATAGGACTTGCCATCATGAATCTCGCACAATTACAAAATGCATATGCTTCAAAACTACTGGATATTAACAAAGACCAGAAACTCATAGATACGGGGTTATATGCCCATATTCGCCATCCTCTCTACTCCGGAGCAATTATATGGGTTCTATTTTTGCCTATTAGTCTGGGATCGTGGATTTCATTAATTCCTGCTATACTCGCAATAATACCATTATTAATCCGAATAAAGTTCGAGGAGGATATGCTCATTAATGGAATGGAAGGTTATGAAGATTATAAAACTCGAGTAAAATACAAATTAATACCAAAAATCTACTGATTCAAATTATCAAGTATTTATTGATGAAATATAGATTAAAGGGGATTAAATATTTATTTTAGAAATTCTATATGATTATTGAAAAGTATAAGTTTTTCTTAAAAAAATGTGAAATAATATGGAAAAGGATGAAATTAAGAAACACACTACAAGTTTAGATAAAAAGGAAGAAAAAACATGTTCAAAATGTAAAAGAGTTATACAACCTGGAGAATATTATGTGGAAGATATACTTTCTGATAAAATTACTTGTTCTGAATGTGATGACAATAGAATTCTTATAAAAGGTGAAGCTTTCTTTTCAATAGACTAATTAAAAACATATTATTACCTAATTATGTTTATTCTCCGCCGAATATCCGAGAAAGATGCCAACCTTGAATTTATTACAGGTAATAAAACATTTGATGAATTTAACTCTAATGGAACCTTAAAGAATTATTTAGAACAAGATATTCATAAAGGGGGAGAATATATCACATATCTTTTATTTGAAACAGAAGAAGAGGGAGATTATTCCGAATTATTAGCCTTACTACGATTCAAAGACACTTCCATTGAAGATTACATTCAAGAATTAATTCTATGTAACACTTCTGAAAAAGATCTTTCCATAATCAAGAAGAAAATAAAAGAATCCAATCTAAAAATCGTATATCTAAGTAGAATTGGAGTAATTAAGCCATTTCAAGAAATGAATATTAGCCAAATTATGATAAATTTTTTTGAATTTTTGATCGCTAAAAATAGAGAGAATGTCTTAATCTATGTCAAAATTTTACAAAACATTAAAAAAATTATTGGACCCTCTTATCATCTTATTGGAAAAAATAAAAATGAAAAATGGGGTAATTATTTCTTAGCTAGTAGAATTGTTAAATTTGAACCCAAATAATATTCGTCCAAAAATAATTTTATTTCTCTTGAGCAAGCTTCTCCTATTACTTTTCTTGAATAATGAGGGGGCACCACGGCGAAAGTAAAAAATATTAATCGAATTTTTTTACCTAATTTTTCAAGGGATTTCTTTATTAATTCTTCAAGAAAAATTAAATATTAATATTTTACCGCACTATATCATTAAGAAAATGTTTAATTAGAAACATTTTACGAGAAAAATTTTTAGAAAAAAAGATTTCAATTAAATAATTTTTAATTAAAGAAAGGTTGTAGAAATGAATGAAACAAGTAATATACAAAAGATTAATGATTCTTACGACGCGATAGTTATAGGTGCTGGGAATGGTGGTTTAGTAGCAGCCGCACAATTAGCAATGAATGGTGTAAAAGTACTTCTACTGGAGCAGCATAATCTACCGGGTGGTTTTGCGACTAGTTTTGTAAGGGGAAGATTTGAATTTGAGGCATCCCTTCACGAGCTCTGTGATTACGGATCTACAACAGATAAAGGTGGTATTAAATCTTTATTTGACGATAAATTCAACTTAGACGCAGAGTTTATTGAAATTCCTGAGGCTTACAGGTTAATTTTAACTGATCCGGGCGAAGACATTGATGTTACAATGCCATTTGGAATAGAGAATTTTCTTGATGCGATTGAAAAAGAAGTTCCGGGAAGCAGAAATTCAGTGAAAAATTTTTTTGATTTGGGAAAAGATATTCTTCACGCAACTGCTTATATCGGGAAGTCAAGAGGAAACCCAGATCAAAAGGTTTTAATGCAAGAACATTCGAATTTTCTCAAAACTACAGCATATACGGTAAAAGAAGTACAAGACGCACTTAACATGCCTGAAAAAGCAAGAAAAATTCTAAACGCTTATTGGGTCTATCTAGGAGTTCCAACGAACCGTGTGAATTTTACGATATTTGCCACAATGGTTTACCTTTACGTGAGAAGAAAAGCTTACGTTCCAAAGAATCGTTCTCACGAATATACTACTGCATTAGATGCGAAAATTAGAGAATTTGGTGGCGATATAGAATATAATACGAAAGTTGAAAAAATCCTTGTAGAAAATGGAAAAATAATTGGAGTTGAAACAGTGAACGGGGACAAAATTAAGACGAATCACGTGATATCAAATGCTTCTCCTACGCTTGTATACAATAAATTAATATCTCCTAAATCAGAAGTTCCTGAGATTGCACTTAAGGAGATAAATGCTAGAACTCATGGCGTAGCAACATTTGTCGTATATTTGGGTTTAAATAAGACAGCAGAAGAATTAGGAATAAAAGAATATAGTTATTTTATTTATAACAAAGGGAATACTGAAGAATTATACTATTCTTTGGGTAAACTTGAGACACCTAATGTACAAGCAACAATTTGTTTAAATGCTGCCATTCCGGATTGTTCACCTCCCGGCACATGCATAATTTCTATTACAAGTGCTTTTTTACATGGAGTATGGGATGATGTTAAATCAGAGGATTATTTTGAGTTAAAAAACAAAATTGCTGAAGAGCTTATTGATAATTTCGAAAAAGCTATTGGCGCATCAATAAAAGAGCATGTAGAAGAAATAGAGATTGCGACACCTCAAACTTTCGCGAGGTATACAGGAACTTATAATGGAATAATTTATGGCTATGAACCGGAACCGTGGGATTCGTTTATACCAAGGTTATCTTGCATGAAAGATGAGAAGCATATTGAAGGTCTTGAATTATGCGGGGGCTTTGGAATGCGATGTCACGGATATAGTAGTTCAATGAAAGATGGCGAAACCGCCGGTCTTTTAACTTTACAAGATATGATTCAAAAAGGTGAGATAAAAAAATGAGCAAGAAAGAAAACGATAAATTTATTATTACAGTTAAAAGTAACACAAAGGATTTATTTGCATTCACAAAATTAATACCCAATAGAAAGAAAAGGTTCCAAAAAGCTTCAAGCGAACCAATAACTTCAGATCCGATGAATGAACTTGCTCGGAAACTTCATCCAAGAAGACAATATTTAATTGTTAGTGAAATTAAAGATGAAACCAAAACAACTAAAACTATAAAACTTATTCCCGATCCAGATTCAAATACAAAAGAATTAGCCTATTTTCGAGCAGGACAATATTTAAGCTTAAAAGTTAAAGTAAATGGGATATCAATAACAAGACCATATTCAGTATCGTCGTCTCCATCAGAAGCGTTAAATGGATTTTACGAAATTACAATTAAGAAAGTCGAAGATGGTTATTTGACTAAATACATTTGGGACAACTGGAAAATAAATCAAAAAATCATTAGTTCTGAACCTAATGGGTTCTTTTATTACGAATCACTTCGTGATAAAAAAGAAATCGTTGCTATCGGAGGAGGCTCTGGAATCACGCCTTTTCGTTCAATGGCAAAGGAAATAGCCGAAGGGAAATTAGATATAAAAAAGATGACGATAATTTATGGTAGTAGCGAAGAAGATGACATAATTTTTTACGACGAATTAAAAGAACTTGAAAGTAAAAATCCTGAAAAAATTAAGGTTGTACACGTTTTAAGCTGCGAGGAAGTTTCGTTAGAGGGATGTGAAAAAGGATTCATTAATGCCGACATAATCAAAAAGTATACTGATGTTAATAATAGCACGTTTTTCATTTGTGGACCTCAAATCATGTACGAGTTCCTTGACAAGGAAATTGAGAAATTAAATCTTCCTCTTAAGAGAGTCCGTAAAGAAATTTTAGGTCAGATTAAAGATATCGTTAATTATCCCGGCTTTCCGCAAGATTTTGCCGGTAAAACTTTTAATATCAAGGTTCATGTTGGTAATGCTATTAAAGAAATACCCGCACTAGCAACAGAACCGGTTTTAGTAGCAATGGAAAGAGCAGGTTTAACACCGCCATCAAAATGTCGTTCTGGTGAATGTGGCTTCTGCCGTTCGCGTCTTATTTCGGGTGAAATATATATAATTCCTGAATCTGATAAGAGAAGAGCAGCAGATAAGCGATTTAACTTTTTCCATCCGTGTTCGTCTTATCCGCTTTCAAATCTTGAGATTAAGGTTCCAAGAGATGCGTGATAAATAAAATTGAGATAGAATTTGAGAAAGTCATTTATTTAATCTTTTCATTTTTTTTTTATTAAATTTTTAAAATAATTGTTTTTTCCTTCTATTATTATTACTATCAGTTTTTAAAATAGTATGAGCGAGATTTAAAAATGTTTAAACTTTAAAATTCATATATATTTAAGATTTAAGACTTGTAGAAAATTAAGTTTCATAAAAGAAGAAATTAAAAAATGAAGTTAAAGATGTGATAAAAAATGGAAATGGAATTTGAAACAATTAAATGGGAATTACAAGAAAATGGAATAGGTATTTTAACTTTAAATAGACCAGACAAGTTAAACGCAATGTCATTTCAGATGATTAAAGAATTACACGAATTGTTGGATAATTTGATGGTTAATTTAGATTGCCGCGTTCTAATATTTAGAGGAGAAGGTAAGACATTTTGTGCGGGTTTAGATTTAAAAGAATCAATGATATTACAAAAAAAAAAAAAACCGCAGGAATTAAAGGAAAAACATTATTTCTTAAACGCTCCCGAAAGAGATATAATAAAGGCGAAAATTTACGCACAATGGAGAACAAGTCAACTCATTGTAAAAATGAGAAAAATAAATCAACCAATCATCGCAATCATCCATGGCGCCGCATCAGGAGCGGGTTTTGCTTTTATATTGGCAGCAGATATAAGAATAGCGAGTAAAGAAGCAAGGTTTAATAATGCTTTCATTAAAGTCGGATTTTCTGGCGCTGATTTAGGCAGTAGTTATCATTTACCTCGGTTAATAGGCATGTCAAGAGCGGCTGAAATATTATACACGGGAAGATTTGTTGACGCTGAAGAAGCCGAAAAAATCGGACTCGTGTTAAAAGTGGTTGAAAAAGAACAATTATTGGATTCAGCTATAGAATTAGCAAACGATTTGCTCTCAAAGAGCCCTCTTGGTTTGCGAATGACAAAGGAAGCGATAAATTTATCTTTAGATTCTCCGAGTTTAGAAACCATGATTCAATTAGAAAACCGCACACAAATGCTATGTTCAACTTCGGACGACATTACAGAAGGCGTTCAATCATTTTTCGAGAAAAGAAAACCCAAATATCCTCTTCTGTAAAAACCTATTGTGATAATTAATGACTGAAAAAAAAAATATTATATGTAATCCTAAATTCAGAGTAATTTTCACTTGGATTTTTTTTTATTTTAGGAGCAATTTTAGTAATTTTAATTTTTATAATACATAATCTTAGGTGATTTTTTTATGGATATGAAAGAGATTTTAAAAAAATGTAAGCTCACAGAGGAAGAACTAAAAATTTTTAATGAACGAGTAAAAAATATCTCTCATAAAGAAGACCATGCAAGAGCATATAGAACCTTAATGAATCCCATCCGAAGAGAAATTTTACAATTCATTAAATGTGAAATAAAGCCTATTGAAGAAATTGAAAAACAATTAGATATGGACAAGGGACAGTTAGGATATCACTTATCCATGCTAGAACAGCTAAATTATATCATGAATACTAATGTTGGCTGGAAAGGAACCCCTAGAGGTATTGGTTTCTTAGAAAATGCACAAATATGATTTTTTTTTTTTTAACTTACTCGAATATAAAATGAAATTTTTAAAAAATAATACTCTATCTAACGTTGACCTAACTTATTTTAATAAAATAGCATCTTTTATTTTAATTAATTTTTCGAGCTTTTTCTCTTTTTAAAGTTCTTTTCAATTTTTTTTCTTTAATTTCAATTTTCTTATTTAAAATTGAAGAATACAGGTCTTCAAAATCTTCAGGAGGATTTATTTCTTTTTCCTTTTTTACAAGTTTTATCGCTTCTGACGGACAAGTAGCAACGCAATTTCCACATCCAATGCATCTATTCCGTTTTATATTGGAAATTTCATCGATAAGAATTAGGGCGTCCATTTGACAACGATCTACGCATATTCCGCAGCCAGTACATGATTCAGGATTTATTTCAGCGTAATAATTATTACCGCCTAATTTTGCTGGACTATAAGAATATTTTAGACCCGCGGTAATCCCACAACAACAAGTACAGCACCCACAGATATATATAGGATTTTTTGTGTTTTCTACGTTAAGAATTAATCCATCTTCTTCGTTTTTTCTTAAAATCTCTAAAGCCTCTTCCTTGCTTATTTGACGCCCCCAACCTTGATCAATATATAATTGAGCAACCCAATCTATAGCCATGCAAATTTCCCTCCTTTCTGTTATTTTACACGGTCTTCCAATGAGGTCTGTACCTTTTTTGCAAATACAATCGGCAACCGCTATTGGTTGGTCCGTATTTTCAAAGATTTTTCTTATATCGTTATAGCTTGCCACATTATTATCAAATTCAATACTTTGTTCGATTGGAATAGTTCTTAACTGAGATATTTTAGTACGCATTATTTCATAACCAAACGCTTCCGTAATGTAATGGAAGAAATCTTTAACTAAATCTTTATTTAATCTGGAAATTTGATATTCATACATCCCAACTACGATAGGTGCGTTTGCGTAATATTTTTGATCGTCTTTTGTTTTAAAATTAAGAGAACCGTTCTTAACCATTTTATCTAAAAATTTCTCTAAATCCTTTATTGATGTATCTTTATCTTTGATTTTCGTGTGAATGCCTTGTAATGATTCCCATTTCCAATTTAATTTTATTGCCATTTCAGCTTGAGCAGGGTTAAAGAAATGTTTTAGCAACCGTATTTCTACCCCTGATTTAGTAGCGGGGTATCCTATGGGCATCTTATCGAGGTGGACTTGCAATTCTCTATATATATCTTGTTTTTCATTAATCATTTTTAATCCCCTAAAAATATTTCATTAATACACTCAAATTAAAATAAATTCATTTATCTTTCTATTTTAAATTTATCAAAGTAAGTTTTCAAATAAAGAGATATTAGATAACAAATATATTTAAATTAATTTAAATTGTAAAAACTAAATATTTCTTAAGTTTTAATTAAATTGGTAATAAAAATGAATTTTGAGACAATAAAATTTGAATTAAGAGAAGATGGAATAGGCATCTTAACGCTAAATAGACCGGAAAAATTAAATGCTATTTCATTCCAAATGGAAGAAGATTTACACGAATTGTTAGATCATTTAACCACTAATTTAGATTGTCGAGTTTTAATTTTTAAAGCCGAAGGAAGAGCTTTTTGCGCAGGAACAGACTTACAAGAAGGATTAATGTTGCATACTAAAAAGAATCCAAAAAATTACGATAAATTTTATTTTTTAAATGTTTCTGAACCAATAAAGAAAAAAATGTATCATCAATGGCGAATAAGTCAGATATATGTAAAAATGCGCAAGATAAGTCAACCAATCATAGCAATTATTCAAGGTCCAGCTTCTGGAGGAGGGTTTGGATTTGCGATGGCCTCAGATATTCGTATAGCAAGCAAAAACGCAAGACTTAATAACGCGTCCATTAATATTGGACTTTCTGGAGCCGATGTGGGTGGTAGTTACTTTCTTCCAAGACTTATTGGCATGTCAAGAGCGGCTGAAATTTTATACACCGGCAGATTTGTTGGGGCTGAAGAAGCAGAAAAAATTGGTTTAGTATTAAAAGTAGTTGAAGAAGAAGAGTTACTGGATTCTGCTTTAGAACTAGCGAGCGAAATGCTTTCCAAGAGCCCCCTCGGATTACGAATGACTAAAGAAGCAATAAACTTATCTCTTGATTCGCCTAGTTTAGAAACTATACTTCAATTCGAAAATAGCTCGATTGTACTTACTTTCTGCACAAAAGATGTAAATGAAGCGTCATCCGCTTTTTTTGAAAAAAGGAAGCCTAAATTTCCTCTTCGTTAATCTCGTGGCTATAACTCGATTATTTTTTACAAAAAATTAATAATTCTTTTTGTTATTTTTTTTAAATTTGTCTCAGCCATTCCTAATGAAACAGAGGATTCAAATAATAATATTATCACATAATTCAAATCATTTTTTGAGGAAGAAATAATTTCCGAGATAATTTTTTGCTCATTTTTCATAATATTTCTCTAATCTGAGCAAAAGAAAACAATGGCGTTTATTTAGGGCATTGATGATTTTTGCTATAAATAAATTATTAATTAATATCAGTATAGACATTTAAATACATTAACTACTTCTAAAAAATTAGTCCATGACATTCGATTTTGCTATAAAAGTACGAATCTATCCAAATAAAGAGCAGCAAGAATTTTTTTCCAAGAATTTTGGATGTTGTAGATTCGTGTGTAATAAAATGATAGAAGAGAGAAAGGAAATCTATCAATTATACAAGCATGATAAAGATAAATTGTATGATCACGAATATAAAACAGAAAAACAATATAAGGAATTATATCCTTTTTTGAAGGAAGCCGATTCTATTTCCTTACAACAAGCAAGAAGACATTTGCAAACAGCATATAAAAATTTCTTTCGAAATATTAAAGAACGGAAGAATAGAAAGACTAAGAAATACATTGGCTATCCTAAATTTAAATTAAAGTATAATAGGCAATCCTATACGACTTGTATTACAAATTACAACATTAAAATTGATTGGAACGACAAATTATTAAAGCTTCCTAAACTTAAACGACAAGTTAAGTTTAAAGACGATAGAATAGTCGATGCAGCTATAAGAAATGTTACAATCTCGAAATCTAAAGCAGGACAATATTTTGCGTCTATTCTCTTTAAAGCGAACATTCAAACAGAAGGGCTTATAAGAATCATCTCAGATAGCAAAATCGTAGCGTTTGACATGAGTGCTAAAGATTTTCTGGTAAATAGAAACTTTCGATTTGCAAACCCTAGAT
>JAUWRB010000190.1 GCA_030610785.1 Promethearchaeota archaeon
ACTGGAAAGGTTGATAATTGGAATAAATTTTGGAATTTTATAGAAATTACCAATTTTTTATAAATAATTAGAAGGTTAATAAAGTATTGCTATTTAGAAATTATAAGATAATATCTTTAAACATGATTTTTATAAAAAAAGTTCTAGGATAAATCCTAAGAAATAGGTAAAAAATTCAAAATGACGACGTATTGGGCGCCTTTACTTCACATTTATCAGCCACCTACCCAAGAAATTGGAATTTTAAGAAGAATTGACAAGGAATGCTACAAACCTCTATTTTCCATGATAGAGGAATGTGAAAACGCAAAATTCTGTTTAAATATTAACGGCGTTCTCGTTGACATGTTATACGAATTCGGCTTGGCTGACACAATGGAATTATTAAAAAATCTTGTTTCTGAGAACAAGATCGAAATTCTGGGAACCGGAAAGTTCCATCCAATACTTCCGTTGATCCCTAAAAAAGAAGCCTCTCATCAAATTCGAATGAACGAGGAAATTAATAGAAGGGAATTCGGCAATATATGGGAAAGAAAAGGTTTTTTTCCTCCTGAAATGGCAATTTCGCCAAGTATCATTAAAATTATTCGCGATTTTGGTTATAAATGGGTAGTAATGAGCGGTATTGCTTGTCCAGAAGATTGGGCTTATGATAAGATCTATATGTCTCCAAACGGCCTTCAATTATTTTTTAGAGACGACATTTTGAGCAATAAAATTTCTTTCAAAAATATCACGGCAAAAGAATTTGTTAAAACGATAAAAAAAATCTTTCTTCCTAAAAAAGATCCTAAGATAAAAAAAGATAAAGAGATTGATAGATACATCATAACTGCAATGGATGGTGAGACTTTTGGCTATCACATTAAAAAATACGAAGAAAAATTCCTAGGACGCGTGTTAGAACTAATTAATGACGAAAAAAGCATTAGAATTGTTTTTATTTCAGAATTAGCTAATTTTTTTCCTATAGCAGAAAAAAAGATCATTCCTAGAGAATCCAGTTGGAGCACGACTTATAAAGATATTAAAGCAAAGGTGCCTTATCCCTTGTGGAAACATCCCGACAATGACGTTCATAAATATTATTGGAAAATTCTAAAGAGTTTGAATAATTTATTCGATTTAGTAAATAATTTAGATCTTACAGAAAATTGGGAAGTTGAAAATTATTACAATACAGCTAGATATTTCTATGATCGAGGGATATATTCTTGTCCTGTTTGGTGGGCCAATCCACGGAATGGGAGTTGGAGTCCTAATCTTATATATAAAGGCGTCGAATTACTTATCAAGGCAGCGCTCAATGCTCAATTGGCTTTGGAGAATGCCGGTGAAGAATCAGGAGAAGGTTATTTTGATTCAATCTCTTATTATCATGGCCTATTATTAATGGAATTATATATAACAACGAGGAAAAATCTTAAGAAATAACATTCCTATCCATTGTAATCTAATAGGTGTGTTTTTGACGAAAATTTTTTTAAGCTAGCCAATCGATAATTCCGTTTTCGTTATAATTACCCCATTTTAAAATTGCTTTTCTCTGTTTTCTAATATTTTTTTTAGGAACTCCAATAGCTTCAAAATCAGTATATTCGTAAATTGCAAGCCCCCCTTCATTATTACCAATTTCTTTAATATAATATTTAACCTCTTCTTCAACATCTTGAGGCGTTCCATTCACGAAAGTGGTTTGAATATTAGAAGAAAGCCAAAATGCCATTTTTCTCTCTTCGGCAAATCGTTTAAAATTTTCAACGCCAGTCATGTGAGGACTATCAAATTCCATTACATCAATGCCAATATCAACGAACTCTGGGAGAAAAGCGAGTACATCACCGCAAGAATGAAGGAGGAAATCCATTCCTAAATCGTGAGTTAAATTCACTAATTTTTTAAAAGGATTCTTGAAATACTTGTTAAATATTCTTGGACTTAAAAAAGTTGAATTTTGAGTACCGAAATCGTCCGCAATCATTATTGAATCTAAAGATGGACAATATTCTTTTAATTCCTCAACCATTTTAATATTAAACGATAAAATTGAATCAATTAATTGATTTATTTTTTTCTGTTTTCTATTCCTTGCTAAATCAATCAAGAAATTACTGAACCCCCTCATTTGAGAGCACTTATTAAAAATTCCACCTGACCCCATTACGCCTAAAAGATATCTATCTTCCGCTAATTTTTTCCACCTCTCGGATTTAATAGCCTTATAGCGTAGAGGATTAGATGCGTCAGGAAATTCAAAATCATCGAAACGATCCCACCCTTCTCCCGAGCCATTGTCGTGAAAAGGTCCTTTAAATGGATGCCCCATTGTTTGATCATTGCTTTCTGTGCCGGAAGAACGCCATATAACTCTAAATTCGTCGATACTATCGTGTGGATTTTCCCACCATTTTTCAGGATAACCCGCTTTTTCTCTATTTTCTTTTTTCCAATCGTAAATATCCCGTCTAAAAGGTACATTCTTAATTGTTTTCGCGCCTCCATCAACATGGGGCGGATAATTATCGGGTTGCCACGACATTGGTTCGTACGCCATGATCGGGTAAAAATCTGATTGAACAGTCAATCCTAAAAAAGGTACTCTATCTGGTTTATTAAAATGAAAGGCTCTTTTAACCGTTTCTCTTCTATTCACGTTTAGTTAAACCTTATTTTTTCTTTTTATTTAAAATATAATCATAAATTATATAATTTTTAAAAAAATAGAATTATTATCAAATTTATTTGATATAATATTTTAATTGATATTTATTAAATCTTATTAAAAATGTCAAAAGAAAACGAGAGAGAAATAATAGTAAAATATTGCGTTTATTGTGGTTCTGATATCGAGAAAAATCAAGCTTATTGCCCGGAATGTGGAAAATTAGTTATCAAAGTGAGCTCGGGTAAGGAAGATTTTCAACAAAAACACGAAAAACCAGCGATTAAAGAAAAAGTTGAAATTTCTCGTAAATGTTCTGGGTGTGGTTCCATAATAACTTCTCCCGTTCTCGAACAATGTCCAATATGTAACACGATGTTAGAAAAGATTCCTGAATCTCAAAAACCAACTCCAATTAAAATAGGTTATATTTTTACAGATAAAAAACTTGAACCTGAGCAAAAATTTGTAATTAAAATGGACACGTGGAATTTAAAAGAAGGTCTAAGAATTTTTCAGTCTTGTATATTAACTTACATAATTATTCAATTTTTAATTTACATGGCTTTAATGTTCCAAGTAGATTCTGGAGATTTAACAATAAATGCTGATATTTTTACAATTCTTATAAGCCAACTTCCTGAAATTATATTTGGAGTATATCCTTTATGGTATATCTATTCGAAGAACCACAATTTCAAGAAATTAGGATTTTCTTCGGATTTTAAAAAGTTCATACTCGCACTTCTTATTGGGATCGTGGGAGTATTTTGTTTATTGTTTATTAATACCATTTCCGGTAGCGTAATAAGTATCATATCTGATTTGGGTATAGAATTCTTTGATATTAGCACATATCTCGAAGAAGAATATCAAATTATTCGAAACGCTGACCTTTTATGGATTATTTCGTTAATATTCCTCCTTGGGTTAGGCTCAATTTCAACAGAAATTTTATTTAGAGGCGTTTTTCATAACTCTTTAAAGGAAAAATTCGGAAACGAGATTAGCGGAAAAATAACGGCAATAATGATAACAGCCTTGGTTTACGCTATCTTACTTTTATTTCTAACGTTTCCAATTGGTATTATTTTCTTTATTCTAAATTTTTTAGTCTTCTTGTTCTTGGGAATGATTTACGAGATAAACGAAAATATTTACAATTCAATAATAGCTAGCGTATTATATCACGTTCTTTTAGTCCTATTAATTATACTTATTTAAAAAATGAAAATTAATTCAATTGTAAGAATTTTTTCCTAAAATCTTTTCTTGAACGATTTACTAAAGATTATATTTAACTCTAAATCTTTAAAAAAGAAATTAAATTATTTAATTAGAAGATTTTTTAAAAAAAAGGTTAAGTGAATGTCCAACATAAGTTTAAGCGATTCTAATAAAATATATAAAAGAAAAGCAAAAAAATTATTTAATGAAGGATTAAAACAATATAAACTCGAATTATATTCAAAGGCAATAAAAATATTTAAAGAGGCAATAAAAATGAATCCGGGTGATTATAACATTTGGAATCAAATAGGTGTAGCGTTCGATAAACTCCATGAACACGAAGAAGCTATAAAATTCTATGATGAGGCCATAAAAATCGACCCAAATAATGCAATCGCTTTTCATAATAAAGGATTAGCGCTCAAGGACCTTGGAAGATACGAAGAAGCTATAACTATTTTTGATGAGATTACAAATATAGATGTGACGAAATTAGATTCTCTTTTTGAAAAAGCAATTCTATATGACTTGCTTGGAAATTATAAAGAAGCTATTAGACGCTACGAAGTAATCGTAGAGATAAAACCAAAAGCCCATCTTGTCCAGCATAAATTAATAGAAGCAAGAAAAAAACAAGCGGAAATATCTAACGTGTGGAAAAAAAAACTCAATAAAACCGAGTTAGATTAAAATTAAGATAACTATTACTGAATTAATATGGTTCAATTTTAAAGCAAGAAAAATCAATTATCTCTAGTATTATAATAAAAATCAATAATTTTTCATATCACATGTCAACATTTTCCAATTTTTTAGGAGTACAATAAGCTTGAGCAAAAAGGGCTATAGGAATAAAGGAAGCAAGGATAATATCGTCATCTCAATTGCAGGGGCTCATGGGGTTGGAAAGTCAACAATATTCAATCTATTAAAGAAAAAAGTTAAAGAAAATAAAAAATTTAAGTTTTTCCAGGAAAGATACGTGAAAAATCCACCTTTTCCTTTTGGTTCTTCCAATAAACAAATAGCATTCCGTAGTGAAATTCATTTTCTTCAGCAATTCATAAAGCGTAATCAAAATGTTTGGAATTTTGATAATAAATATAACGGAAGGATAATAATCTTGGATAGGACTCCAAAATGCGTTTTAATTTATTCGAAAAGTTTAAACTTGAAAGAGAAGGACTATAATTTAATTTTAGACACGTTTAAATCGATTAAGTGGAAAGAAGATTATATTATTTATTTAATGGCTGATCCTGATACTATTTTAAAAAGAATTATTCAAAGAGGTTCCTTAGAGAAGATAAGAAGAGAATGGAACGAGCGCGAAAAAGAATATTTACTTAAAATTCTCTTTTCTTATGACAAATTTTTACTATCAAAAAAAAACAAAAACCAGATATATATTATCGACACCGAAAACTTGACTCAAGAAGATGTCCTTCATGAATTAATAAAAATTATCACCGAATTATCGGGTTATTCCTTCGAAAAAAGATTAAAACTTCCAACAACTCAAATGAATTTAAATAAGTTTTTATAATAAAACTTAGATTTCATATAGACAGATACATGGAATTTAAAGAAGACATAGACATTGACCATAATACCACCACAACGCAAAAAATACAATTTCACGAATCAGAATTAGGAGATATTAATAGAATAACCAGAGAACTTCAAAAGGGTTATAATTAAACGTTTAAAAATTGAGAAAATCGAGGCAAAAAACAACTCGTCCCCGCTCAAAAATACGGTATGACCAAATATTATTATTTCTTTTTTTAATTTGTTTTTTTTACTTTACTATTTAATGAACTATTTTTTTTTGCTCAGGAAAGATTTTTAAACCTTTGGTACTTGGGCTACCTTTTAATAATTTTAAAAAAGGTTTAAAAAAAATGAATTTCTCATATATAACAATATAAAATAAAATGCGTTCTAATTAAAATAAAACCACGAAGTTAAATAGAGGAAAAATGTCGTCTGTTCCGCAAGATATCCGTGAAAATATGATGCTCGTTTTAAAAGATGAAGAAAGTAAAACAGATTTGGAAAACCTTGCAGTCTTGTCTAGAGTTGGTATAAAACTCTGTTCATCCGTTTCTGCAGAAATAGACGCTGATGCAACCTCTGCTCAGAGTACTGCATTAATTGATCTTGGTCTTCGGCTGTCAGACGCTACGAATCATGGTTCTTTAATGGAAATTATTTTACACAACACCTCAGGATATTGCGTTTTATTAGCAATTAACGACGATTACATGATATTTAGCGCCTTAAGTGCAAAATATCGAATCGGATATTACCTAGGATACTTGAGAGAATTGGCAAGAAAATTGAATAGGTTAATTTCTGGAGATAATGAAACCAAAATGGCGTTATCCTTAGAAGAATCAGAGTTAGAAAAATTAAAACAAAAAAAAATTGAAGAAAAAGTTAGCATTAGACCAAAAAAACCTTCAATTGAAAAAGATAAGGAAGCTCTAAGCGAGTTATTAGGGTTTCTTGACGATTGGGAGAAAGAAGGAGTAGATTTTAGCGATCTTGAAGCTGATAATGAAAATAATATCGTTTCAATTCCAAAATCAATGACAGGTGATCTCCAAGAAGTAGGTCAATCGATAGGACTCCCCGAAACAAGCATTCCTCAAGAGGCTACGAGCTCAGTTTCTAAAACGCCGGCAAAATTTAAAATTTACGACGACGAAGTACCACCGGTTCCACTGGAAGATTACACTCCAATGGAAATAGAAGAAGAACCCATCGAACAAGATACAAAAGTAGATGAACAATTACCGCCATTCGAAGAATTACCTTCGTTTGACGATTTAACTCCTCCCGATTTTGACTCAGAATTTTCTGCATCAGAATACGATACTAAATATGTCTTGAACGAGGAATCTAAAGCTTTTGATGCTATTTTAAAAGAATTGGGATACGACAAGGAAGAAGATTAATCTCTTTTTTCATAA
>JAUWRB010000140.1 GCA_030610785.1 Promethearchaeota archaeon
ACAGCATTTTTTGATTTTTCCATTGTCAACTCTTCCAAATTCTCCGCAATCGCAAAGAGTAAAATGGCCGTTGCTCCTTCTTGACCATGCAATATAAAAAAAGATGCCACTGCTGCTATAATCATTAAAACATTTGCTGTAATCTTTTTTTCCCGAATATCCTCAAAAGCTTCCGATATAACTCCATAGCTCGAAAAAACAATTGAAATTATCGCTAATACTTGACTTAAAATTACTCTATTAGTAGCAACTTCAATGAAAATAGAAAAACCCAGTAAAATAATAGATGAAATTATAAAAAACCAAAAATATTTGGAAAAAAAATCTTCATACTTACAAAAAGATTTGGGACACCTACAACTATTTATTTTTATCCACCTTTTTCTACGAGAATTCGTAAAAATCTTAAAGATTTTCTTCTCTTTTATGGATAAAAATTTTAAATCATTAAAATTATCATTTATAATTTATAAATTACGAATTAGCTTAAAATGAAATAAAATTTTTATTTAATTTCCCAAACTATTAAAAAAAGTTCTGTTTTTATCTAATCTGAGCAAAAGAAAACCATTTCCTTTAGATCATGGATGAATTTTGCTATAAATAAATTATTAAATAATATCAGTATATACATTTAAATACATGAATTACGCTTTTATTAAGTATTTTAATGTTTTTCTTTCTTGTTCTTCAATATTCAATTCATGTCGGATGGCATTCCTTATAATATAGCCACCTACATGGAGGATTGAATCCTTTAATATCGAATCTTGGTCCATTGAAGCATTACACGGATATGAGTGATGTGCTTTACTAATTCTCTCGTTTAATGATAATTCACCATTTTCAATGTTTTTTGCAAGAAGCTGATGCGCAATATAGAATGTTGACCCGCATGGCGCGGTTTGAAGCACGCAAGCATCCTCAATAGATTTACCGTCCTTACTTAATAAGAACGATAATATCGGTTCTCCAATTTTGAAATAATCTATAAAATCGTTAATATAATTACGATCTTCAGTAATATTAAACCCTATTTTATTATATTCGTTTAATTCTTTACTTAATGCGCAAAAAGGTTTAGGGAACGCCGCTTGAATGCCATTAATTTCAAAACTTTTTAAAACCTGTGTTTGTAAACCAGGGGGTACCCATTTTCCTTCAATCGGGACAATAACAGCTTTAATTCCCTTGTTTTTCAAATAATCTGGTATTCCTGACAATAAATCTTGATGAATACCAACAACCAATAAAAAATCAACATTAGGTAAGTTTTTAGGCAAAAATTCTTCAGGTTCTTCTATAAAATCGGGGAGATTTTCTCCTAATCTTTCGTAAAAATAAATTAAATTTGCGTGACTTTTTAAATGTTCTCGACAGTTATCGCATTTTAAATTAATTTCTAGAGTTTCACATGCTTTACAAAAATCTTTTGAATTTACGAGATTACCTACGAATTTTTGGGCAAGCATCTCTGTATCTGGATTTGTTCCGTGAAATACTCCTAATTTAAAATTTTTTTCATTCATCATTTAAGTAATATTTCATAAATCATTTAACAATTTAGCTGAACATGTTCAATTTTTAAAAGGTGACACTTATTGATGAAAAATCTTAACTAAAATAAGAAATAAAAAAATAGAATTATTGTAAATTTTGATAATATTGTTCGAAATACTTCAATAAACGCACGATATTTTTACCCTCCTCGTTCATATAAAATCTAGTTTGGTTCCTATTATCTCCAAATTTAATTGTACCATACTTTTCCAAATCATCCTCTCTCTCCCTAAAGAATTTATTTACGGTACGACGATCGCATTTCTTATCACTCGCTAGATCACCAGTGGTGATCTCGCCTTTTTCTTCCATAATTTTAAAAAACCGAAATAAATAATCCGTAAAAGCTTTAAACTTCATAACCCCTGACTTTAAAGGATCTTCAACTAACTCTATGCCACTAATGAGATTTTCATTATATCTATCAATACTCTTTCTATTATCTTCGTACACACTTCTAAGTACATCTTGATCGTCATAAATCTTATCTACAATTGTCATATCTTCATGAATAAAAGCGTGACAATTACGACAAATAAAACCCCCCTCTTGAACTTCCAATTCTCTAACGGCTTCAGAACAAGGGAATCTCTCTAAGATTTGCCTAGGTCTCTTCTTTATGTTTTTAAATTCTTTCCTCTTTTCTGGCGATAATTTTCGTAGTTCATATAAATGATTAAACTCAAATGCAAATAAATGTTCTCTTGTGTTAAACTCACCACAAACGGGGCAAATTCCTTCATAAATAATATCAATAATATATCTTTCTTTCAACCTATAAATAAGCTCTTGTCTTATTTCCTCTTTTTGTGCTTGACTTTTTATCTTAGTCAAATGAAAATTTTCTATGCATAATATAACAAGTATATGAATAATTTCGGCGGGAAGCTCAAATATGTCTTGAGAAAATTCTCTAGGTATATTTTCCCAACTAACTAATTTTTTAAATAAAACAAGATAATCACATTGGTGTTTGCGATGGTGAGATCCGCATAACAATACCACATTTTCATCTTCCATTTTTTTTATCAAGTATTGTAAAAAATACGGATTACCTCGACGTTCAGTAAACAGCGTATAAAATTTATCGGCTGTATATCTCATTAATTTTATACCTTCGTGATGAAATTCTATAGACCGCAATCTTGGAGATGATGTATTTACAACAAAACCCTCTCTTACACATTCTGGACACTTGGCAATTCCATCTCTTTCATCAAAATATCTTCCGTCATAAATATATTTCATAACAAAAAGCTTTATTCTGCTCCCGCTTACTCTCTCATGTTCATGCTTGCTTTCACCCCCTCTAGACCCAAAACGATTAGGGAATAAATCAGAATACCTCGTATCTTTTAAAAAATCAAAAATTCTACGAATCACTTTAAAAAGACTACGCTCTGTTAAAAACAAATTATACCCTTTACACCATAAAAACCTAATAAAATGTGAAAGAGAAAAATCAGCATCAATAATTTTATGAGATCTGTTCGATATTATTAAACATTTTATTACCTCAACCAAATCGGAAAAATAATTAGTAAATGTATCTGGATAATTATTTGCCAAATCTTGAAGTGTTTCAATCTCTCTTTTTTCAAGTTGTTTAAGTAAGTTATGCTCCTTTAATGTTATTCGCCTCAACAGTTCTTTATTCCCATTAATAATAATCTCTCTTAAACGTAAAACAATATCAGATATATCAATTTCCCTTAAACGCAAAATAAGTTTAGATAAATCAGTCTCTGTATTTAGTAGTAGTTCAAAAAAATAAAGTGATATAATCTCCCTAGACCTTCCCGACCGAGCAATTATAAAATTAAAATTTTTTGTTTCTTCTTGTATTTCTTTTATTTCTTCTTGATATGTTTTACTAACCACTTCCTCAGAGCTGTTGCCTTGCTCCTTTACTCCGTTGACAGATTCAGCTAAAAAATTAGTTGGAATACACTGATTTGAATACTCGTGATAGTTCTTATTAAAAGTACCATCGAGAATTCCAGAAGTGTAATCAGGTCCTCTACAAAAAAGATCCTTTTTCTTTCCTTTTTTTTTTTTTTTCTTGTCTTGACTCGCCATGACAGATATTTTTTTATTTTTTATTTTTTAATTTTTATCGGAATTTATTATATCACGATCATTTATAAATGTTTAAAAAATTTGATTTTTCTAATTTTTTATTTTTCTTAAAATTTTTAATTATAAATATAAACTAAATTTTCTTATTTAAATTTATGTTTCAAGTGAAGAGTTATATCAGAACCATTCAAAGGATCAAACTTTTTCAAAAAATAGTGTAGTTTAAATAGTTTAATTAAAAAAAAATTAAAAAATTATCGATAATTAAATCTTTCCAAGCAAGATTAAAATCATCCATGTCTTATCAATACCATTTGCAACCTCTACTCTTTAACAGTATCTAATATTATTTTTCTAATCTTGTTTATTTCACGTGATTGAATATAATAGATTTCAATTAATTCTGATAAACTTAAGGTTTCTAAATATTCCTTAAGTTCTTGTTCAGTTTCAAATTCGTCTAAATCCTTTAATCTCAGTTCGATTTTAGATTTTTCTAACGGTAATTGACATTCACTTGGTTTCAAAATGTAATTAGTCTCTGGTCTTTTTGCTAATATATTTTAATTTATTTTAATATTTATTTTTTTTTATGGGAAAATTTTTGTTAGCTAAATTTTGTTATAATCTCCTTTGTTCAAGAAGCAAGCAATTTTTTAGAAAAAATAGATTAGGAACTCAAGAACGGGGATATAAGCGAAGAGGAACGCGCTTTTCACACCAATACTAAGAACGCCAAGACTACTAACAGAGATCTTTATAATTGCCTCTTACAATCGGAACAATAACAGCTTTAATTTCCTTGTTTTTTAAATAATCTGGTAGTCCTGACAATAAATCTTGATGGATACCAACAACAATTAAAAAATCAACAATAGGTAAGTTTTTAGGCAAAAATTCTTCAGGTTCTTCTATAAAATCGGGGAGATTTTCACCTAATCTTTCGTAAAAATAAATTGAATTAGCGTGACTTTTTAAATTTTCTCGACATTTATCGCATTTTAAATTTATTTCCAGAGTTTCACATGCCGTACAAAAATCTTTTGAATTTACGAGATTACCTACGAATTTTTGGGTAAGCATCTCCGTATTTGGATTTGTTCCATGAAATACTCCTAATTTAAAATTTTTTTCATTATTCATCATGATAAAAATTAATTACAAATCATTTATTTTTTAAGATGAACATGTTCACAACTTCAATTAGAAGTTTCGTTTCTAAAGATAAAAAATTTTTAATATAAAAAAAATTGAATAACAAATAGAAATGGATGTTACAAGAATTAAACAAAAAATAAAACATGATCTTAAAGATGAGATCCATGAACTTAAAAATAAATTCTCGCTAAATCAATTACCGAGTAAAAAAAACTTAGTTTATCATCTAAAATTTGAAAAAAATCCCAAAAATTATCCTAAACAACTAATTATAAAAATCTTTAGAACAAATAATGCAGAAAACGAATATAGGACTTTAAAAAAATTAGAGACACAAGAATTACATGTCCCGAAAGTTTTATTATATAAAAGACCTTATTTAATCCTCGAAAAAATAGATGGCGTTAATCTTTGTGATTTTATTAACGAAAATTTGATAAAAGTTACTCAATTAAAAGATTTAAGCCAAGAAATGCAAAAAAATTTGATTTATTGTATTGAAATGTTAGCAAATTGGATATCTCTAATACACAACAAGAACATCGTAAGAAAAAAAAAAACCTCTGAAATTATTGTATTAAATAAAGGAGATACCCGCTTAAGAGATTTTATTCTTAACTTTTCTAAGGACACGCTTCATGGATGCGATTTTGAAGAATCATACGAAGGAAATCATGTTGATGACCTAGCGTGGATATGCTGCTCTCTCTTAGATACCGATCCGGGAATATTTGAAACGAGCGAGCCTAAACATAAAATTGAGCTAATTAACATATTTTTAAAAAAGTATTATCAACTTAATAAAAATTTTAGTTTTTCTTTTAATTATTTTGCAGATCGGTTAATAGAAAATTTGAATATTGTTATAGAAAGAAGAAGCTTGGATATTAGTCCGGTTAGGAAAGCTTCCATTTTAAAAAACATTAACGAGAATTTATTATAGTTAAAAAATATAAAATCAAAATTTTTAAAAAGAACTTTTCGTTATGAAACATTAAACATATCGAAAAAATCTATACAAAATAATATAGAAAAATTATCATGGAAAAAAAAAATAAAACGATTCTGATCGTTGGAATAATTGCGTCATTAGTTATTCTTCCACTTTTGTTTTTAGGTTTGCTTATTCCAAAAACAACGCTTAAAATATTTCACGCAGGAAGTCTTGCGATACCATTTGAAGAAATAGAAAAACAATTTGAGGCAGATTATCCTGATGTTGATGTTCAACTGGAATCCGCAGGAAGCGTTCAATGTGTAAATAAAATAACTGAAATTGGAAAGATTGCTGATGTATTAGCGGTTGCAGATTATTCTCTCATTCCTACAATGCCTAGTCAGTATCAAAATTATTACATTAAATTTGCCAAGAACAAAATGGTACTTGCCTATACTCAAAATAGTAAATATGCAGATGAGATCAATAGCGGTAACTTCTACAAAATTTTGAGAAGAGACGATGTCAAATGGGGTTTTTCCAATCCAAATCTTGATCCTTGTGGTTATAGGTCGCCAATGGTTCTTCAATTAGCAGAAATAATGACAGGTGATTCACAAATTCTTGATGATTTAATTACTTCTAAATCAGACATAACCGTTACTCAAACTGGAAATAATTATCGAATAAAAACACCCGAAGATTTAGGCGTTTCTGATGAAAATCTCGTAATAAGAGATAAATCCGTGGATCTCGTATCGTTATTAAAGTCGGGAGGATTAGATTATGCCTTTGAATATTTAAGTGTTGCTGTACAACACGAGTTAAATGTTGTATTACTTGATACAACGATAGATTTAAGTAATTCTGAATATAATTATCTTTATCAAAGAGTAACCGTTTTAAAATCGAATGGGAAGATAAGTACAGGAAAAGCCATTAATTATGGAATAACGATTCCCAAGAATGCGAATAATCCCGAATTGGCCGAAATTTTCGTTGAATATATAATCAATCCAACTGGACAACAAACATTACTTAATCTTGGACAAAAACCAATAAGCCCGTGTCCAACGAATAACTTTAATGCCATTCCCTCAAACCTTAAACAATATTGCGTTCAAGCATGATAAAAATAGAGATTTGATAATACTGACGAAGAAAATGACAAAAAAAAGCACAAAATTTAAGAGATTTTTTAAATCCAATTCTTTTCTTATTTTTTTTTCTATTTTAGGCTCATTTCTTTTACTTTTAATAATATTTTCATTAGTAGATATTTTCGTGAGGAGTTTAATTTTAAACATTGAAACTTTTCTTGCCGTACTTGTTGATGGGATAGTTTTGAAGTCGATTTTTTTGACATTTTACGCCTCTTTCTTAGCAACTCTCATTGCAGTAATGTTTGGAACCCCTTTATCATACATGATTGCAAGATATGATTTTAAAGGAAAATCATTTATAGAATCAATTATAAATGTTCCTTTAATGATTCCTCATAGTGTTGCCGGGCTTTTAATATATTCTCTTTTCATGAGGAGGGGTGTGATTGGAGCACCGTTAAAACAAATCGGAATAATTTTTGAAGATAGTATTTGGGGCATCGTGGTCGCCTTGCTCTTTGTGAGCATGCCCATTTTTATCAATAACGCAAAAGATGGATTTAAAAGTCTAAATCCTCATTTTGAAAGAGTAGCATATAGTTTAGGAGCAAATCAAAGACAAGCATTTATTAAAGTTGTACTTCCGTTAACAAAAAGACACATTTTTACAGGCGCTATAATGTGTTGGGCAAGAGGCATTAGTGAATTTGGGGCTGTCCTTTTAATCGCTTATTATCCAATGATCGCTCCAATATTAGTTTACTATCGATTTAATACTCAAGGGTTAGAAGGTTCTGGAGCTATTGCCGTTTTATTAATAATACTTAGTCTAATTATTTTTATTATATTATATTTTTTGACCAAAGAACGTGAATTTAAAGAAGAAAATGGTGAGATACAATAAGTTCAGAAATAATGATTACTCTAAAGGATGTAAGCAGCGATTTTGGAAATTTTCACCTTAAAAATATAAATTTGAATATTAAAAAGAAAGAATATTACGTGATTCTAGGTCCAACAGGTGCTGGAAAGACATTATTGTTAGAAATAATCGCTGGTTTTCACAAATTAAGAAAAGGAAAACTTTACATTAACGGAAAAAATATGATAGACATCCGCCCTCATGAAAGGAAAATAGGATTTTTATATCAAGACTATAGTTTATTTCCTCATTTATCTGTTGAGAAAAATATAAGTTTTGGATTGGAGATTCAAAAAGTAGATAAAGATGAAATCAAAAGAAAAACGCTATCCATGATGGAAAATTTTAATCTTACAAATCTAAAAGATAGATCTCCTTTAACGCTTTCAGGCGGGGAACAACAAAAGGTTGCGTTAGCGAGAGCTTTAATAATTAATCCTAAGATTTTATTATTAGACGAGCCTTATAGCGCGTTAGACCCTGTTTCAAGGAAAGATGCCATGAAAGTGGTCAAGCAGATTCACAAATCACACGATTTAACAATTGTTTGCGTGACACATAATCAAAACGAGGCTACGATTGGAGATAGAATTTCTTTAATAATGGAAGGTCAAATTGTAGATACAGGAACCCCAAAACACATTTTTAACTCTCCTAAAAACGAAAAAATAGCAAATTTTGTAGGTATTGAAAATATTTTCAAAGGAGAAATTGTTAACTATAAAGATGGATACGTGGAAGTTAAAACTGAAAAGTTTAGCGTGCACTGTTTGTCAAAATTCGATACGGGGACCGTTACCTTGTTTTTACGACCAGAAAATATTATTCTATCAAAAATTCTCTTTAAAAGTAGTTTGAGAAACAAAATCAAGAGTATTGTTAAAGAAATTTTTGTAATAAGTAAGGAATTAATTCAAGTTTTATTAGACAACGGTATAATCGCTTATATTACATTCAACGCAAAAGAGGATTTAGATTTAAAAGTTGGCGATGAAATCTATGCTTCTTTTAAAGCTACATCGGTATC
>JAUWRB010000174.1 GCA_030610785.1 Promethearchaeota archaeon
ACGCTGCTTCGTCGTTTTGTGGAAGGACAGTTCAGTGCTGAAACAAAAATGACAATAGGCGTGGAATTTTTTTTAAAAGAGATTGAAATAGATAACCAGAAATGCTCGCTACAGCTCTGGGACTTCGGTGGTCAAGAAAGATTTAGATTTTTGTTGCAAAATTATGCTGTTGGTGCTAAGGGGGCTCTTTTAATGTTTGATTTAACGCGCCCATCTACTCTAAATAAATTAGAAGAATGGGTAAATATATGTAGAATAGCAAATCGGAACCTCCCTATTCTGTTTTTAGGGACAAAATTTGATCTAGCGAATGAAATTAGTATTACAAAGGAATATATACTAAAACTTAAAGAAGATTATAATTTTTTCGAATATTTAGAAACTTCGGCAAAAACCGGAAAAAATATTGACTTGGCTTTCGAGCTTATAACAAGAGAAATCTTAAAAAAAAAAAGATTAATTTATTAACAAATTAATCCTCATCAATTCTTCTATATCTTATCGTCAGGCAAATACTGACTTTTAATAAATACAATTTTAATATTTTTATCAGAATCATTTCGAATATTATGATACTCTTTAGGTTCACAAAAAACGACAGTTCCTTCCTTAGCGTCATGCTCTATATCGTCAACAATCATCACGCCATCTCCCTTAACGAAATAAAAAGTTTCATCTACAATGTCATGTCCATGAGATTTTTCTCCCATGTTTTCTCCCGGTTTAAGTAAAATTACGCCCCAATCGATACTAGGACCACGCATTAAGTATTTTACGCCATGATCTCCATTCCTATATTTAAAATTATTTTCGTGAATTTTTTTCAAGTTAAATCAACAATTTTTTAAATTTTATCTAAGTATTTTAGAAGATAAAATAATTATTATTAGTAACCTATAGAAAAATTGAATAATAAAAGACTATTAAAAATAATAAAAAAAGTAAAATTATTACCATGGCTAAGAAAAAAAAAAAGCAAGCAAAAAGGGGAAAACAGCGTGGAAGACCCCAAGAAGCACCTGTAGTCACGCGAGTTAAATTCCCTAATAAAAGGAATGGAGAAATGTTCGCAAGAGTAGTAGATATATATGGAAACGATAGAATGCAAGTTTTTTGTCAAGATGGCAAGCACCGCGTGGGGAGAATTCGCGGCAAAATTAAGAAAAGAGTTTGGATTCGAAGAGGTGACCTCGTTATCATAAACCCATGGGCTTTTGAAACGGAGGTTAAGGATAAATTGGGTAAATGTGAAATAAGCTGGAGGTATTTACGACACGAAATAGCTTGGCTTGATCGGAATAATAGAATTCCCGAGATTTTAGATATTAATAATATTACTTTTTAAATAACTTCGTTGGAATTTTTCTCTCTCTTGGTTAAAGAATTCCTAAACTCTTTAATCTTAAAACATGACAATAAAAGCTAAAATTTTTAATTCAAGAAGTCCTTTATATTTATAACTTATTTTTCTATAAGGATTTTTCCAAAATATGTATAAAAAACCTAAATTTAAATAAGATTCGTGAGAAGATATGGTCGATCAAGAAGGAAAAACTAAAGAAAGCAACATAGAAGATATCGTTACAGATGAAATTATAAGTGTTATAGATATAGAAAAAAAAGAGGACTTAACTACTTTATTTGCCGTGCGTACGACATTAAACCAAGAGAGTAATATATTAAAACAAATTTTTTATAGATTTAGTATCCTAGATGTGATTCCTGACATAAAGGCCATGCTCGTAAGTTCCTTGCTACCAGGCTATGTATTTTTTGAAGCCCCGCAGAAGAGATCGGTTCAAATAGCAGTTCAAGGAATCCCACATATAAAAGGAAGAATAGTGCAAAATATTAAACTTAACGAACTTAGACACGTGCTTCTTCCAAGGAGCGTGACTGAATTCATTTCTATTGGGGATACTGTTGAGATTATTAGCGGTGTCTTCGAAGGAGCGCGAGCATTAGTTATGAGGATGCCACATGACACCTCTAGTAGCGAAGAAGTCGTTGTTAGATTGTTACAAGAGGAAACATCAATAACCATAAAGATTCATGGAGATTATTTGAAACTTGTTGAAAAGAAGAGAAAGGCAATAGAACCCGTTGAAAAGATAAAGATTACTGATGGAGTTATTACTGATATAGATAAAGCAATAAGCTTTGACGAAGAAATAGAGACTGAATTTGACGAAGAATTTCCAGAAGTAGAAGAAGGTATAAAAGCTAATGAATTTGCTGAGGAAGAAGAGGAAGTCGATGATGACGATGAGTGGGCTAAGTTTGACGGGTTTTAATTAATTAGAAGCCACAAATTCACATCAAATTAAAAAATTTCTTTGTTTAATTCTGCAGTTTCTTTAAAGGTGCCTTCGCAAAAAAGTATAGACTTTTTACCCAATAAACAAAAAAACACGATTAAAAACTAAATTTAGGCTTTCCTTGGTAAACATTTTTTATTAATTGTTTTTTATGATATTTTTTTATTAAAATATTTATACTAGAATTTTCTTAGTAATATTATTATTTAAGATAAGACAATTTAAAATTTTTTTAGTATCATGATTAAAAATATTTTCATAATGAAACCGAGAACAGGTGAATTGATTTTCTACAAAAAATATGAAGATATTTTTAACATAGAATTAACAAGCAGCTTCCTAAGCGCAATTTTCACGTTTGTAAAACAAACTTTAAAGACGGAAAAATTGTCTGAAATCGAAGTCGGTCCTTTTCGGTTTATATTTGAAATTGAAAAAATAAAGACTGATGAATTATTATTTGCCTTATTTAGCGATCGAACGGATAATCTAGTTGAACTTAGAAATCAATTAAATGAAATTAGAAAGCAATTCCTAGAAAAATTTGATATGGATTCTTTATCTGAAAATTTTGACGGCGAAATTTCGAAGTTTCTTGATTTCGAAAAAAATATTGACAATATCATGGAAAAAAGTAAACAGCTAGTCTCAAAAGATATTGAAAATGATTTAATAAAAGTTTTTAACGAACTACATACATTTTCTTCGTTTGTTATATCATCAGCTTTATTAACTCAAACAGGAAGGGTAATTATCTCCTACTTGAACCCAAATGTACTTTTTGAAATAGTAAGGCTCCTAGAAGGAAGATTTATTTCCGGTAATTATCGAGTAAACGAACTTATTTCTTTAGAAAATTTTGGAATATTATCCCTCGTAGGAATTGACGAACATTTCATTTCCGTCATCCAATTCAAAAATAATTGCCCATTTGAAACAAGCTTAATCATTTCAAAAAAATTTTCGACCAGATTACAAAAAATAATCTGTATCTAAAATAAAGGGCTTTTTCAATCCATTTTTTTAAGATTGAAAATTCCAAAAAAAAAAATGACTTAAATTCAAAAATCAATAAAGAAGAAATATGAAAAATTTAACTGCTTTTTTTTAAGTTTTTCTTGAAGAACTCATTATAAAGATTTTTAAAATTAAAAATTTTGCTTTAAAAACAAAATTAAAAAGTTAGATTTTACTCTCCTAAATAATAATAATTATATAATACAATTTAAAAAATTAATAATCTGAGTATAAAAAAAATGACTAAATTTAAAACTCAAGCTATTAGCGACGAAATCCTCGAAAAATTAAGCTTAAAGAACCGATACTCGTTTGTTAACAATAATTTGATGTCAATTTTATCTCCGAAACAATTTAATTTCCTAAAAACAGTCCAGCGTTTTTGTCTCCGGTTTGAAAAGAAAAATGACATAACACACGGACCTGAAGAAGATAATTACGAATGGATCCCCGCTTTCGGAAAGGAAGGATACATTACTCGTTCTCATAATTTTAACATGATTGATATCAATTACGATTATCACGGAGCGTGTGCTGATTTCATGAGATATTTAGCTGTTGATAGTTTTGACCCCCAATTTGGTATGGCAAGCGGAGCAACGGTACACGCAATTAATCCCATTTACGAGCACCACGAAAACATCCCAGTGAGATTAGAGGCTTTAAAGGAGTTGGTTACTGGTAAATCGCCGGGTTGCATCATGATTACCGAACCCGAAAGAGGTTCTGATGCTGTTCACATGCTAACCATATGCGATGAGCAGGAAGACGGTAGCTTCTTATTGAATGGAGAGAAAATTTTTAGCACAAACGCTCCCAAATCAAAATGGGCAGTATGTTACGCAACCGCCGAGAAAAACAACGGAAACACGATGGCTCAATTTTTAATTGACACGACATGGGACGGCTGGAACTGCGAGCGAGTAATGATACCCTGGGTACCACAAGTTTTTCTTGGGAAGGAGAAGCTAGTTAACCTCCAAGTACCAAAAGAATATGTTTTAGGCGGAATAGGGAAGGGAAGGGAACATCTCTTCGAAGGTTTGATACCTGAAAGAATTGGAATCGCAATTGGAGCTATTGCTCAATGTTGGGGGGCCCTAGCGCACGCCGTTATATATGCCAACATGAGAAAGCAATTCGATAAGATGATCCTGCTTTTCCAGGGAGTCGGTTTCCTTTTAACTGATCTTTGGGCAAGGACAACCAATATAACTTTAGGACTTTTAAAATTTGCGGAATCATATGATGAGAAAATGGAAAAGTTCGGTGGCGATATTCCAAGGAACATCAATCAGGCAATGGTAGCCAGTGCTTCTCAATTTAAGTATCATTGTACTAGCCTCGCCAAAGATGTCTGCTACGAATGTGCTAATGTCATGGGAGGCGCAGGACTATGCGATAACACTTTAATGCACGATTATCTGAACATGTCAAGAATCCAAGAAATTGTTGGCGGGTCGAGACAAATCCAATCTTATATAATGTCAATGGCCTTGAGACAAATCTATAAGATGTCGGTAATGTAGCTCTTTCCTAATTATTTCTACAAATCTCTTTTTTTTTTTTTTCACTAGGAGAAAAGCGTTAGATAATTAATCCTAATCTAATAATGCATTACTTATTAAATTGGGACGCTAAAATAAAGATGTTCGAAACCGCTTCCGCTTTCCAAACTTTTTTAACTAATGATTTTAAATTTTAGATTCTTAATAAAGTCTTAACAAACCCAATTGGATCGAATTCTTAAATCTCTTCAATTTTTTCTTTAATACGCATGAACCTAAATGATGCGTTAGCCGTAGCACGAGCAGAAAGAGCACCTCCTCTTTTAGTAATTTCATCTAGTTTGAATTAAAAGCTTAAACATTGAAAAAAAAAAGAAAAAGAAAATTTATTTCTAAAAAGTTTTTAATTAATCTTTAGTTTTTCCGTTAAAGTTTAGAACCACAAGAACTGCAAAATTTTGCCTCTTGTTTTATTTTAACACCACAATAAGGACAAAATCTTCCACCAGATGGAGCAGGGGCGGCTACTGGTTGTTGTTGCACTTGTGGTGCTGGTTGATATGTTTGCGCTTGAAGTTGAGGTGTGATTTGACGTCCATGCATGTCCAATATGTTTCTTAGTGCAGACACCTGGAAATAACCAATTATTTGTAATATTACTCCCACAATCGCTAAAATGAGGGTTAATCTAAATAGGGCACCTAATTTTAAATTTTTACAACCTTTTGTTACATCCCGTAAAACCATTTCGGGGAACATTTGCTTGTTTTGTTCAAAAAAGAGTAATAGATGATCCCATGCTTTATATTCAATTATCGCACTGATGAAAATTAAGATAAATCCAACAATTACTATACCTATTAATGTATATAAAAATCCATAGCTCCAATAATAAAAACTTGTGAATAATAAGAAAACCGTTCCTCCAACCATGACTAAAATTCCAAGAAATGTAATAAGAAAACCAGTTATATATAGCGAACGATACGAGCTTAAATCTTGGTTTGGCATCTCCTGAATTATTCTTTTAATATTTCCCAGAGCTAAAAATATGAAAATTAATTCAACTATACCAAGAAAGGGAATTATTAAACTAACAATCGCTAAAATTCCGATGGTGTTCATTTTTCTTCCAAATTCGTAAAATTCTTTCATTATAGACGATGAAGTAGACATTTTAAAATAGGCCTCAATATTTATCATTAAAATTGTTTTAATATTAAGTTTAATTACAACCTTATTTTTATACTTATTGATGATTTTTTTTAACGCGGAATGATAACATGAAAATTTATTAAAGTGAATTTATTAAAGTGAATTATCATGAAATACTTATAAATTTAACAATTTAAGGTGGAAAATATGAGCATTGAAGATCTTGAAAATGAAGTAGAAAAAATACAAGATGAAAGAGAAAAACTTGAAGAAATTTGTGATACTTTACCTCAATGTCAAGAAGACGACGGGTGCAAAAGTTGTAAAACTTACAAACAAATCGCTGAACTTGACGAAAAAATTGAAGCGTTAGAAGAAAAAATCGAAGTAATATTAGGAGAAGACGAGGAAAACGATTGAGAGAATAATTAAACTTGAAATAAATTATATTTATTTTTTCTTCTTTCATATCTTTTTTATTTTTTTAAATCATTAAACTATTACCCTACAAGGATCACCAGCCCCCAGCTCTAAAAAACAAAAAAGCTAATATGTTTTATTTTTCCGTTCTTTATTATTTTAAACTAAAGAAAACCAATTATACGATTTTTTGATTAATTATTATCTCAATATCCTCTATATAATCAATTTAAGGAATGTTAAGGAATGTTAAGGAAGATTTTTGATAATAAATACAAAAATTTTTAAACAAAATTAAAAAATAAAATCACATTCTCTTACGTAATAATAATTTGTATATTAAATTAATTAAAAAAAAAACTGAGAATAAAAATGTCAAAATATAAAGTACAAGCTATTAAGGACGAGATTCTCGAAAAACTAAGCCTAAAGAACCGATATGCGTTTGTTAATAACAACTTGATGTCGATTTTGTCGCCAGAGGAATTCAATTTCCTTAAAAAAGTGCAAAAATTCTGCATGAGGTTCGAAAAGAAAAATAATATCACGCACGTACCTGAAGAAGATATTTACGACTGGATTCCTGCCTTTGGAGAGCAGGGCTATATCACGAGACAACACGCGTTTGATATGGTTGATTTAAACTATAAAGAACACGGATTAGCAGCTGATTTCATGAGAAACATCGCAATTGATATGTTTGACCCACAATTTGCGATGGGTGGCGGAGCAACCGTATTGGCAGTAAACCCTGTTTACGAGCACCACGATAACATCCCAGCGAGACTAGAATCCTTAAAAGATATGGTGACTGGTAAATCGCCTGGTTGCATCATGATTACCGAACCCGAAAGAGGCTCTGATGCTGTTCACATGCTAACCACATGCGATGAGCAGGAAGACGGTAGCTTCTTATTGAATGGAGAGAAAATTTTTAGCACAAACGCTCCCAAATCAAAATGGGCAGTATGTTACGCAACCGCCGAGAAAAACAACGGAAACA
>JAUWRB010000176.1 GCA_030610785.1 Promethearchaeota archaeon
ATAATAATAATTCTTCATTAATTAGCGTATCTTTAATAATAATATTTTCTGGTGCGACACACGACCAGTAATATTTCTTTTCGGACTCTAATTCTTGAACCGTTAAATTGATAGGATGTGGGTTTTTATCGCTCGGGATGTTAATTCGGCTAGGAATTTTAAACGATTGTATACCAATATTTTCGCTAACTTCTGCGCGAGTTTCTTCAATCTCCGGTAATTCCTCTTCAACTTCTTCATCCATCATGGCATAATCGTCGTATTCCATGTCCTTATCTTCCTTAAGCTCCATTGGTTGGGCGGCCATTTTAAGTGCTCCCCCCATTGCCCTTTGTTTTTTTCCTTTTTTTTCGTAGTATCGTGGAGTATATTCTTCCAATATCATGGGATTTGGTTTTATTAACGATATTGGTTTTAAGGATGCGGTTGAAATTTCAATTTCAACATTCTCCCAATCCATTCCCGTTCTATTGTAAACATTTGCCATCATATTTAATCTTGCTTTAGCTTCGCTTAAAGAAATATCATAAAAGGGGACCCACCACGCTTCCGATAGCGCGTATCTTATTTCAATTATAAATTCTCCATCTTTTATGACATTTAAATTAATTGTTATCTCGTAGAAATTATGTATTTTTTCAACAGGTCCTAGTTTAGAAATTTTATTGCGAATAACTTGAAGTTCAATTCTAAGTTCTTTTATTTTCTCTTCAAATGTTTCAATTAATTCCATTTTTGACTTGATAACATCGTTAATTTTATCGTTAAATTCAATAAATTTATCCATATTAACTTCTCCAAAAGCAAAGGATTTCGGAAAGTCTTGGTAAAAAACATCTTCCGTAGATTTATAATTTTCAATCTGTTCTTTTACGCGTGCCAAGTCAATCTCGTTTTTGTTAATTTCTTTTTCCAATTTTTCTTTTTCTTCTTGTAGACTTTTACGATCTTCGGTACTATATTCTTTTTTAGAGTTGAATTCAATATTAATATTAACGATCTTACCATTGCCCAAGCCTTTCACTCTTACGCTTTCTTTATCGAGTGATTCCGGTAGGTCCGTAATGGTCAATAATTGCTCTCCATTCTTAAGATTAATTGACCCCTTTTGAGTCATTTGGACCCCGGTTTGATATACGATAATACTATCAACCTTGGTTTTAAATTCATTTATTTCTATTCCCATTATAATCACAAAAATATCATTAATGATAGTAAAATTTTTTAATTTTTTAATTTATAATAATATGAAATTAATTGCTTTTTAAAATTAGTCTTGTTAATAGATCAAATACTTTATTAATATTTTCACCAGTTTTACTTGAACACTCAATAAAACCAGCAGCACTTCTTGAATTAACAATTTCCATTGCTTTTTTAGTCGAAACTTCTTTAGAATGAGATAAATCCGATTTTCCTCCGACAACAATGAGGGGTATTTTGTCCTTAAGCTCATCTTCTACAATTGAAAACCAATCATCTATATGGCCAAGAGAAGCGTCATTAGTAATATCGTACATGCAAATACCTCCGCTTGCTCCTTTTATATAATTAGGTAATAAAAAACGGAAGCGACTTTCTCCAGCAAAATCCCAAATTTGTAATTTTACCTTTTTGCCATCGATTTCTATAGTTTTTATATGGAATTCAACACCTAAAGTTATGGAAATGTCTTTACTAAATTGATTCGTTAAAAACCTATGAGTTAGTGACGTCTTACCTGAATTAGAATCACCAAAAATTATTATTTTATGAGTTGAGGTGTATGCCAACAAAAATCTCCAATTTTAATTTTTTATTTATTATTTCTATATCTAAATAGAAAATAGGTTATTAATTAATATTATTTTTTTTTTTTGAAAAAAAAAATTTTAGATTCTTTTTAAATGAAAAGGATAAGACTTTTAAGATTCTTTTTCTCCAGTGATAGCAAGTAGTTTCTTTAAAAGATATAGAGCTCCATCTTTTGATAATTTTTGATTGTTATTTCCACATTTTGGGCTCATGCAACAAAAACCGCAACCGTTTATTGAGTTACAGTTACATGAATTAATTAACAAGTGAGTTAGTATCAGCCAATCGTAAAAATTTAAATATAAAGATTCAGATATTCCAATACCTCCTCTAAAGGCATCATAGATATAAATTATTGGTTGTTGTTTAACGGGATCAAAATCGATGGAAACGCCTCCTAAATCCCATCGAGAAATTTGAGCAAGCGCTGGCGCAATGGCAATCATTACATGTTCGATAGCGTGAATGGCCTCTCCGATATCAAATCCTTCAAGTTCTAAATCTTTTTGATATTGAAATGGGATTAAGAACCAGACCGATTTTGTTTCAAATTTTATAATCGGAATATCGATTAAAGGACGTCTTTCTTTAATTTCTTGCGTATACGTGTCGATGACCTTATACGAATAATACTCGTGTTCAACTATTACATTTCCAAAAAAAATCTCAATATTTTCATTTGGACCAGATTTTCTTTGAGATATGACATCAATAGGAGTAATTTCCGTATGTTTTAACGATTGAGTATAAAAATCAACATCTCTTCTACTGATGTAGACTTTTCTTTCTTCAAGATCAAGTTTTTCAACGAAAAAAGTTTCCGTTTCGTAAAGATAAACGGCACCTGGATGTAAATCGCGAAACACATAGCTTTCATCTTCGCTAGTTAATAACCTTTCTTTTTCAGGAGATTTTAGAATGACTTGATAAGCACGATTAGAAAGATTACTTAATCCATATTGTTGATTCGGAAAAAAATCTCCTTTCCAAAAATACCGATCTCCTCGTTTCATTAATAGCGATTCAGAAATTAATTCTTCGAGGCATTCTTTAAAAAACTCCTTGTTAAGAATTCCGAATTTCTTGTATTCTTCGACTTTTATCGGGATTTCCTTTGCTGCGCAACATAAATGGTTTCTTAAAATGTATTTATTTTTTAACGTGATTAAAACATCTTCTTGAATAGGACCAAATAAAATATCAGGATTATGAAGATAAAATATATCGAGAGGGTTTGGCATGGGAATAAAAGTAGATATTGAAAGACTTTCACCTCTTCCTGACCGTCCAATTTGCTGCCTGAAACTCGAAATTGTTCCCGGAAAGCCGGAGCAAATAGTTGCATCTAAAGATCCTATATCGATTCCTAGTTCCAAAGCATTTGTAGAGCTTATACCTAATATCTTTTTATTTTTGAAGTTTTGTTCAATTTCTCTCCTTTTTTTCTTACTGATACCTGCCCGATAACTGACGATTTTTTCTTTGATAGATGATAACGAGTTTCTTGTCCAAATTGCTTGTAATTCCGCCATTTTTCTCGATAAAGTGAAAGTTAATGTTTGGACTCCATTCCTTAAATGACTTATAAACAAATTTTTAGTTTCTTGATGTGCAGAACGATACTTACCAGAATTTTTGTCGTAAGGAAGGTCCCACAGAATAACTTTTTTGGCTCCTGATGGAGAATCGTCTTTATCAACCACTACAAATTTCTCACCAATTAATTTTTCTGCAAACTCCTTGGGATTATTTATCGTTGCGCTTGATAAAATCCACAATGGTTTCACGTTAAATGTATCAAGGATTCGTTTTAACCGTCTTAATAATAAGGCAAAATTTGAACCAAAAATACCTTTATAGATGTGGATTTCATCCAATATTATATATTTTAAATTTTTACAAATTCTCCACCATTTTTGGTTGAACCACGGTAAATAAAAATGTAAACCATAAGGATTAGTGATTATTATATTTGCGTTGGCTAAAACTTGCCGCTTGTTGTTAGGTTCCACATCACCATCGTAAAGCCCTACTCTGGTTTGTGTCATGTTAATATCTGCCATTAATTTCGATAAAATTGTGAATTGATCTCTGGCTAATGCTTTAGTTGGGAAAAGATAAAGAGCTGTTGAAGTTTCTTTATTTAAAATGGAATTTAATACAGGTAAATTATAAATTAGAGATTTTCCTGAGGCTGTAGAAGTTACTGTGACAGTATTCATGTTATTCCGAATTAAATTTATGGAGTCCGTTTGATGTTGCCATAACTTAATGTTATTATTATTTAACCAGCGCTGTAACCTTTTTTGTAGTGGTTTTTTTAATTCGCCATACTTAGCTTCTTTAGCCGGAAAACTTTTAATGTATGATATTTGTCCGCAATAATAATCTTGGGATTTAATATAATTCAAAAATTCTTCAAAATCAACCATGAATACTTTCTAGATCTAAAATATTGAATATAAATTAAAAATTTCAAAAGTTTAAAGAATTTCTAATTTATAGTTTTTGAGGGATTAGGATCTATAGTTACCCAAGAAATTTAAAGACACATTTTTTTTATTCTAATATAATAAAAATCTTTTTACGAAATAAAATCAAAGATTAATAAATTAAAAATTTCTTAATAAAAATGACTAATGCTGGATGGAAAAAACTTGAATTACAACAATTTTTAAACGATTTTGGCGTTGATATCATAATCAACAACGCTCCAGTAATATTATATCCAAAAAAAGACAAGGAACATGAAGCTTATTATTCTTTAATAGGTTTTATTTTCGTTACAGTGGGCTTATCCATATATACGGTCATTTCACTAATTTTTATTTTCGTATTTTTCAGTGTGACTATGTTTATTATCGTAATAGTCGTGTGTATAATTACCGATGTTGTTTTAATTTTGAATTATCTTAATTCAAAAGTGCTTATTAAACCTTTAGAGTGTTGGGTCGAAGTTTATAAAAACATGACGCAAAAAAAAATCAATTTTTATTGTCTCACGTATTATCCTGTTTTTTCGGGAAAATGCCACCCAAATAAAGCAAAAAACGTGATTTATAAGCTTTATCAGGAAGAAGTATTAAAAAGCAAGGTGGATATAACTCAAATTGAAATTTATTTAGAATTGAACCAAACTAATTACAAGGATGGAAAAAAATTAGGTTATTATTACCAACATGGTGAAGGAAAACCATTTACTAATGAAGAGATTAATCGAAATATTTGGAAATTTTTCCCTGCTGAGAAAGCTTTGAACGATAATTTCATAGCTGTTGCAAACTGGGACCATCAATACGAATGGCGAGACGAACTTACTAATGATTTCGATAAATTAAATGATTTAACACCCTGGATAATCCAAAGATGGGATAAAAACAATTTAAAACCCTTAACTGAAGAATTTAAAGAGAGTATTAACTGGAATTTGAGATATATTGAATCAATACCAAAATTAAAACCATGGGAAGGAGCCCTAGAAAATCAAACATGTGAAAATCTTGAGGCTAATAGAGATCTCCAAATAATAAACGAAGCAATTGAAAAAATTATGGGCAGCGACATAGAAATAAAAAAATTAAGAGATTTAGAAGGAAATTTAATAAAATTTAAAATTTATTTTAGAGATTTAAATTCTTGAACATTTTTTTATTTCTTTTATATATTTTAAGGAATTCGCCGAAAAGCTTGTCGTAAATCTTTTTATTTTCTAGATTGGGTTTGAAAGCTCTATTGACTTTAATCATTAGAATTGCTTCTGAAAAATCTTTTATAATTTTTAACCCAACCATGGCTACTACTGCAGAGCCTCTAGCACCCGCTAAAGCTGGTTCCGAAACTTGATTAATTTCCCTTTCTAAAACGTCAGCTAGTATCTGACACCAAATATTGGAATTAGCACCACCGCCAATAATGTTAATTACATCTTGCTTTCCTATTAATTTTTCCACAACTTTTAGCGCCCACTTTATGTTATAAGCAACTCCCTCGTATACAGCTCTTAGAAGATTTGATCTGTCATGATCGAGGCTAAGATTATAGAAACCCCCTCGAACAAATGGGTTGTTTAAAGGACTTCTTTCGCCAAATAACCAAGGCGTAAAAATAAGGTTTTTTGACCCGATCTCAGCGTTTTCTACAATTAAATCTAATTGATTATATAAATCTTTTGTATTTTCTTCATGTTTATTGATTTCTTCTTTAAACATTTGATTCATGACCCAATCCAGACACGCAGCACCTGTTTCTTGCTTTGAAATGCACAGATAATTTTCTTTGACGGAACATATGCTTCCCGTGTAATTTAAAAGATCCTTTAATCTTTTAGAAGTGTGAGCCGCAACCCAGTCGGATGTTCCTAAGCAAACAATAAGTTGATTATCTAATATCGCCCCTGAACCTATGGCAGCGGCAGTTAAATCGCCAGATCCTACGAAGATAGGAATTCTTGATTTCAAACCCAATTTTTCAGAAGCTTCAGTTGTTAATTCACCTGCTATTTCAGTTGATTTTTTTACTTCAGGCAATTTTTCTTTATCTATTTTAAATTTTTTTAGGATTTTTTCTGACCAATCGAATTTTTCGGGATTTGTGTCCATTAACCAGGATGTGTGAGCCAAATCCCTCGAAGTTATAGCGTTTTTAGTACACTTATACACGATAAAATCCTTTACGCTTAAAAATTTGAATGTTTTTTTGTAAATCTCTGGTTTATTTTCTTTAATCCATAAAATATGAGAAATAGGATCCTTTCCATTTGTACCTGGAGCACCTCCAGTTATTTTTATGAACATTAGTAAATTTCGCAAGCCAATTCCTGAAATATTAATTATTCCCCTGATATTTTTATTAATTATTGCGGCAGACCGTGTATCTAGCCAATTTATACACATCATTAAAGGGACACCGCCTCGATCTATTGGAACGGTACAATTCATTTGACAATCGAACACCAATGCGAGGATATCCTCGGGATTTATGTTATTTTCTTGAATTATAGTACGAGTTGCTTTTTGTACGGAATCCCAATAATTTTCCGCCTTTTGCTCCGCCCACCCTTGTTCTGGATAATATATCGGATAATCTTCTTTTGTATGATAAAGAATATTTAAATTTAAATCAAAAAGCGCAGCTTTATTGCCGGTTGTACCTAAATCATGCGTTAAAATATATTTACCTTTCAAAATAATCACTTTTTATTTTTTTATGATTAATTATTAATTATAATATTATTTAACCTATAATTAAAATATAATTTCATATTTTTTTTTAGATTTTTAATCTTTATATTTTTTAAAAATTAATAAAAATATTGATAAAATTAATCATATATGATCAGTATAATGAAATTTAAAGAATTTGATATTAAAAACTGAAATTTAAAAAATAATAATATAAAAGGAGATTTAAAATTGGAATCAATACAAAATGTTTCAAAGCTTGAAATTAAAAGTGATGAAATCATTTATGATAAAAAATCTAAAATTTTATCCGTTTACATTTTAGATTTTATTTTTGTTGGTTATTATAAAAAATCTACAAAAATTAGCAAAATGTTAGACGACCTTCATGCATCG
>JAUWRB010000179.1 GCA_030610785.1 Promethearchaeota archaeon
ATATTAAAAAATTATAAAAAATCTAAGGGAGATATTTCTTCTTTACCATGCTTTATTTTTAAGTTTCTTAATTTATCTCGCAAATCATATAAGATATTCCAAAAAAAATCGGGAACATTACTCTCCGTTTTATATATTTCTTCTATTCGATTCAATTTTTCAATTAGATGAATTGTTCTTAATGAGAATTGCTCCACATATTCTTTTTCAGAATAGTCTTTATCCAAATACTCCTTGAATATCATTTTTAAATCGTCGTGAACAGGAATAAATCCAATGGGTGTTTTTATTGCGCTATAATCTCCGTGTGTACGCCCTTCTGCCCAGATAACCCAACAGAGTTTATCCAGCATGCCATTTAAATAATTGCCATCCTTGCCCTTTAAAAAATAATTAGTGGAAAAGACTTTAGGGCAATATTTTAAACTATTTCCAAATTTCTGGTGATTTTTCAGATATTTTCCTAAAGGTACAACAATAAAATCAAGATTTGCCATTGGGCTGGATTTCCTAACACCTTCTTTACCTAAGGTCTGCGCTGTCGTTTCTGATTCAATTATAGCCCCCCAAAACACACCGTGCTCCCAATTAAGACTTTCTAGGATAGGAACTTGAGTATCAGAATCGCGTCCACCATATAATATTCCGTGAAGTGGAACTCCATCAGGATTATGTAAGTTCTCATCCGCATTATTAAGCTCCTCGATTCTTACGGTATAGCGTGCATTTGGATGTGCGTGAGGAATTTCAACACCATTTTCATCTGTCTTTCCTTTGATCCAATCTCTTGAAAAATTAAATCCATTTTTTGGAATTTGGCGACCATCTCCTATCCAACAAGGTGTTCCATCTTTAATCAACACATTAGAAAAAATGAGTTCCTTGGGTGTGGTAATAGTGTCCCAGATAATTGGATCATCTTTGGGATTTACATCTTTTATTATCCCAAAAACTCCTTGTTCAATGTTAACCACATGAGCATATCCATCGGTCCACTTTCTTAAATATGCAATGTCATCTCCGATGATTGTTTGACCGGGAAGCATCGCAGTGCTCGTCTTGCCACAACCTGAGGGATAGGCTCCTGAAAAATAAGAAACTCGCTCTTTTCCCTTTGGATGAACGCATAATATAAAATAATGCTCTGTTAACCAATCTTCATTATGAGCTTTATGAATAGCAAGACGAAGTGCGAGCTTCTTTAAACCTAAACTATTCCCTGCGTATTGATTATTAACAGAAAGAACTCTATTTTCCTTTAAATCCACATAAATTCTACGTTTCTTTAAATTCTTCGTAATAGGCGGATCTCCAGTTAATTCTCCTGAAGAATGTATGAAATAGAAAAAATCATCTGACCCTTTCAATTTCTTGAACTCCTCGTATCCGGCTCTATAGAGAATATCCTCGCTGTGAGCCACATAAAAACTGTCCGTCAATTGCAAGGAAAGAATAGAAAATTTTGAATTTTTGGGACCCAAGCAAAAGAATCGCACTAAACATTCATGACCTTCCATGCATCCGTCCATTATTTCTAAAACCTCCTTAAGGCCCTCTTCTCGATCAATGGTATTTATCCAAGGACTGGCATATTCTCCTTTAGGTACTAAAACTCGCGTGTTTTGCTTGTCCCTTGCTTGGTCGTGGTTTGACATGGTAAAGAACCCATCGTAATGGATTGTGTGACCATCCATTTTTAATTTAGATTCTTCTCCAATTTCAATACACTTATTTCTTACATACTCAATATCTTTTGCAGAATCAGTAATGACTTTAACTTTAAGGGGTTTGCATAACTCGATAAATTCACTTACAATTCGTGAAATGTGTTCGTTATTTAATGCGTTTATTTTATCGAGACATTCTTTCGATAAAACTTCCGTTTCAAGATATTCCATTAAATTTTTTGAGACATTCATTTTTATTAGTTTTGATCTTTTAACAAAAATTTTATAATTTTTAATATAATTAATAATTAATATATAAAATTTGATTTTAAGTTTTGTTTTGTTAAAAAACGTTTAATTTAAAGTATTTTTGCTAAACAATTTTTAAAATCACTTTCTTCCTTTTTGAATTTATTGAATCTCGTTGAAAATTTTTTATAAAAACTATTAGGCAAATTAATATTCCACAATAAAATAGCTAATTTTACATTATTAGATCAATAAATTAAACATTGAGTAATGAATAAAAAAAATAAAATAAAAAGAAAAAAAATTACATTCCTGGCATACCAGAACCTTTTGCGCTAATAATTCTATCGACTCTTAGAATTAGATTGGCTAATTCGCTCCCCGCTTTAATTATATGATTAACAAGTTCTGCGGGTTCGACAATACCTTTTTCGAAATTATTCCCAATAGTGTTAGTAATCGTATCAATACCCATCCATTTATCTTCGTCCGTTTTATGAGCTGCTCTCAATTCAGTCATTTTTTCAATTTCTTCTAAGCCGGCGTTCTTTATTAACGTTTTAGGAATTTCTTCAAGTGCAAGTGCAAAACTGGTTATTGCAAGCTGCGCTTTACCGCTTATTTCGTTTGAGTAAGTCTTTAATCGCTTAGCAAGTTCCATGTATACAGCGCCACCGCCTGCTACAACTGTCTTTGTATCAATTGTCTTAGCAATAACGGAAAGCACGTCGTTTAAAGTGATTTCTACTGTATCTAGGATTTTATCTAGACCTCCTTTAAGTAAAATTGATACGGATTTAGGATTCTTGCATCCAGAAAACAGGGTATAATTGTTATCACCAATTTTTTCGAATTTAACCGTTTCGGCAAATCCCAAATCAGTTTCTGATAATGAAGCAATATTATCAACGCGTTTAGCCCCTATCGCTTTCATCACTGCTTTCATATCGCTATCTCCTAAATTTTTTATTGCAGCAATGCCTTCTTTAGCTAAAAACGCTGAAAATTTATCAGAAATATCTTGACTGTTAACTACCATGCTTATACCTAAATCTTTAAAAATCTTTAAATAATCTCGAAGGATTTTTTCTTCTTGATCTAAAAATCCTTGGATATCAGCCGGAGAAGAAATTTGAATCTGAGCGTCAAATTCAGTTTTTACTACATCTAATTTCCTTCTAATAACAGCGATTTTCGCGTTTTTTACCACATCAGGCATTCCAGAATTAAGCTTTTCCTTTTCTATATACACACCGTTAATAAGTTCCGATTCTTTAAGTGACTTACCCGAGGCCTTTACTATTTTTATATTTCCTACTTTCGAAAATGTGTTTCCATCATCGTCCATTATATGTTTTACAGCCTTTAAAGTTAAATCTGCGAAGAAATCTTTTAATCCACCGATATTTTTAGAATTCATCGCAGTTTTAGCGGCATTTTTAAGAATTACATCGTCATCCGTAGATATTTTAACAGCAATTTTTTTTATGATTTCAAGAGCTTTATCAGCAGCTAATTTATAGCCGTGAGTTATTGGTTTTGGATGAATGGATTGATCAATCAATTCTAAAGCGTTCTCCAACAACTTGGCAGAGAAAATTACAGCAGAAGTAGTTCCATCACCAATATCTTCATCAATCGATTTTGCCACGTTCACCATCATGTTTGCCGCAACATTCTCAATATCTAAACCTTTTAATATCTCTGCTCCATCGTTAGTAATTGTACAATCTCCTAGAGAGTCCACTAACATTTTTGACATTCCTTTCGGACCGAGCGTTGATTTTACTAATTCTGTAATCGCAATCATTGCATTAATATTTTGTTTTCTCGCTCTGTTTTCTTGTATTTCCTCGGTTCCCTCTTTTAAAATGATAATTGGTATGTTTGACATACTTATTTTTCACGATATTTTTTTTAAAATTCTATTATAATATATAAAGATCTCTAAGTCATAAAATTAAAAAAAGTTTTCGATATTTTAATCTATTAAGAAAATAATGGTTTTAAATTGAAAAGTTATAAACTCTATCTTCTTTTCAAGAATTCGTGGTTCATATAATTTTGAAGTTATTTCTCAAAAGTAACCGTTTCATTAAAAAACTAAATATAAAGAAAGGAATTAGATTTCCACGTAGGATGTGTTTTTGTACTCTTTTAATACCATGTTTGAGATGGTTCTTAAGACATGCTTTTTCTCATTTAATTCTCGAATGAAATCATGGACATCCTCTGATTCTCTAAACCTACAAATTAATGATGCTGATTGTTCTCCTGTTGTATGAAATATTGAGCATACTTCTGGCTTTTTCTTAATTTCGTCTAAGATTTCTGCCGTATGCTTTCCATCAATCTGGACGCGAATCAAAAAGCATAATTTGAATCCTAATTTAAAATTAGAGAGTTTTAAGGTATATCCCTCAATTATTTCTCGAGATTTCATTTTATTAATACGATTGTGAATGGTTCCTATAGAAATTCCAAGCTTCTCTTGTATTTCTCTATAAGAAGTCCTAGCATTATGTTGTAATATTCGTAAAATTCTACTGTCAATCTCATCGAGTTGTTCTTTTTTCATGAATTTTTTACCAAATGAACTTTTTTAATAACAAATTAATTTAGGATGAAAAATATTTAATTGTTTCTAAAATTTTTAATTAAAACTTGAAAAATTTCAATAAAAATTAGTTAATTGTATATAAATTTTAATATAGAAAAGTTTCATGAAAAATAATTTTTAGTATAAAGTTATTGAGACTTTATTTCTTATAAATCTCATCTGGATTAAATATTTTCTTTCCGATATCATGTGTATTTCCATTTTTTAATTCCTTATAAAAACAAGAATAATATCCTTTATGACATGCTGCTCCAATTTGGTGAACTTTTATCAATAGCGTATCATTATCGCAATCCATTATCACTCGTTTAATTTCTTGGAGGTGTCCGCTAGTTTCTCCTTTTTTCCATAAGGACATTCGAGATCTTGAATAATAATGTGCATATCCTGTTTCTAAAGATTTTCTTACTGCTTCTTCGTTTGTGAATGCCAGCATCAAGACATCGTTTGTTTCGTTGTCTTGAACGATAACAGGAAGTAATCTTCCCACAATTTTTGAAAAATCTAACAGGCTTATTAACTTATCAATATCTTCTTTTGAATATTTTTTCATTTTATTTCCACTCGTTAGCATGATTTAATAAAGTTATTTTGAAAATAAAAATTTACCAATATGATTAAAAAAAGGAAATTATCGAAAGATGTCAGGCAATTTTAATTAACATAGAAAAATAATCTAAAAGGATTTTATTTTATCTATATTTTCACCTCAAAATGTAAATTCAAGATTATTTTTAACGATTTTTCCTTTTTATGATACAGGAATTTTAATTTTTCTTTTTTTTAAAATCAAAATCCTTTAGAAATTTAATAGAATCGGGGGTTTTATATCCCGAAGAAGAGGGATAGTTATCTTCGAACTTGAGTCTCGTTGGGACCACTTTCCTTTTTTTATATTCGTTTTTATCAAATTCCATATTCAATTTACCAAATGTTATAGACTATAAATTTATAATAAGACTGCCAATTTAATAGTTTTTTTTATTAATTTAGAAATATGCGTTATTCTTTTTTATATCTTTATAAATTGCTCTTATAAAAATAAAAATCTAGATTTTGTAGAAAAAATTCCAAAAAGAATTAGTCAATAGTTCATTGTCAGTTACTATTCGATATAAAGAATCTGATTGTGTTTCAATTAAACCTGTATAACCATCATCAAAATGCTTTATTTCAAAGTCTAATGAATTTGATAAGATTCCCTTTAAAATTTTTACACATATATCAACTCTTCTTACTACTAATACACCATTAGCTACCCCAGAATCTAGATCGATTTGCATTCCCAACGGATGATAATGCTTTAAAGTATTAGCTCTTTTATCCCAATATTTTTTAGCGAATATTGCTAAGATTTCACATATTTCTTTAAAATTAGTATTTTGAGTTTTAAATTGTTCTTCTTTATCAATCCATAAAGAAAATGGCTGTTCTAATCTATAAGCTTCATATTCTTTAATATATTTATCAAAAATTTCGTTAAGTTCATATAGATCTTTGTCTAATTCATTTAAAATCTCAATATCATCAAATACATTTTCAGCTTTAAAAATAAATATTCTTTCTTTAATATATTCTAACGGGTATTTCTTAATTTTTACACATAACTCTTCTTTATTATAATCTGGAATAAAGGCAATAACAGGTTTTTTCTGTGCTAAAGTGGATGCAAGTTCAGAAACTTTTCCAAAAGTATCACTCTCTTGAACCATATAAATGGTGCATTTTGCCCTTTTCAACATTAGCCCTTCGATTAATCCTTTATCTCTATTTAATTCACAATATGACTGGGTAGGGTCAAAATATCTTATTTTTAAATCTTTTATTAAAGAATTTGTAAAGATTTCTTTAATAGTTTCAAATGTTTCTTCAAAATCACAATTTTTTCTCATTGAAGTAGCGATATACACATCAATATAATCCCAGATTAAATAAGCATTAGTGTTATGAATTCCTTTTTCTCGATTTTCTTTTATTTCGTTATCAAGTTTTATTAAGATGTTTTTATAAGGTTCAAATTCTTCGGGATCTTCATAATCTTCTAATATTTCTTTAAGATACTTACTTTCTTTCTGCACTAAGGTAGAACTTATATAACCTAAATACCAAGTATTTTCTTTATTAATTTTATTTATACTTATTATCGGATTCTGTCTATTTTTATAAGTCAATTCTAAGGTATTAGGTGAAATATGAGATTTATTAAAATGATTATCAATCTCTTTCTTTCTCATTTTTGAGAATCTTTTGAAAGTGAATTTGAAATTGCCAAAATTTAGAATGCTTAGACCTCTAAATTCAACGATTCCATCTTTTAATATCTCAAGATTTAATTTTCCTCCACGAAAAAAGTATTTGAAAAAATCTTTGGATATTCTATCTTGATTAAATAATAATAAAATCTCATTAAATTGTTCATAATCTAAAGAGCCAGATTTTAATTCTTTAATAATTTTTTTTAAAAGGATTCTTTTATTCCCATCTAATTTTTCCGCATGATATGATTTTCCAAATAAATAATATAAGATTAATCTAGAAAAATCATCCACATCAGTCAAATTTAATTTATCAATATCAATATCTCTAAATTTCATTCTTCTGGTGCATATTTTTGCTTATTATTTAAAATCTATCTTAATAAACTATTCTGGATAAATTTTTTTCCTTGATATCAATTATACCTCTGCTTTTATATATGTTTCAAAATTACATAAATTCTTGATAATGCCATTAGACTCGCCCATCCTTTTTAATGCCCTTATTAA
>JAUWRB010000087.1 GCA_030610785.1 Promethearchaeota archaeon
CTTTCCCAATCGGTACCTTCTTGATAATATAAAAATTCTTCAAGCTTGCTTTTCGAAATATAACCCGCTCCATCGTATATCGCGTTAAAATCGGAAAAACCCATTAAATTCTTGGCTTGAAGCGAATAATCTAGACTTATCTGGAGGTATTTGGTTCCTCCAGAAAAAATGGGAAAAACGATGAGATCTCATTAAATAATAAAGAAGAATTTCCAATAGAAAAGAAAAAATAATATTAATAATAATTATAGGTAATTTTCTTTCTTTAATTAAATTGAAAATTTTGATGTGATAATATGTTTAATTTTGAAAAAGAACAAAAAATAGTAAAAATTGGTAATGTAAAGATGGGCGGTCAGCCAGGAGAGAACCCTATTGTAATGATTGGCACGGTCTTTTATAAAAACCATCCTGCCTTACTCGATGAGAAGACTGGTAAATTTGATAAAAAAATAATAGAACAGGAATTAAACGATTTTACCAGTATTATTGAAGAAACGGGAATGCAAGCTATAATTGATATAGTAGGGGCATATTCTGAGCCACTTATTAAAGAATGTGCTTATGTCGCTGATCAAGTAGAATGTCCATTTTTGGTTGACGGATTAAACGACGAGAGTCGAATTCCTGCGATGGAAGGATTAAAAGAGATTGGATTACTGGATAGAGCAATATTGAATAGTATTGATGATAATACTAACGATGAGAACTTGAATAAGTTAAAAGAAATTGGCGTCAAAAACGCTGTTCTATTAGCTTTCGGAACAAAATATATTTTTCCTGATAAAAAAGTAATATTATTAGAGGAAAAATTAATACCAAGCGCTCAAAAAGCTAATATCGAAAATATTATTGTAGATACGGCTGTATTAGATTTACCATCAATTTCTATAAATGTGGAAACAACGAGATTAGTTAAAAATAAATTAGGATCACCTACAGGATTTGCTCCTGCTAATGCGATATATGGATGGAATTTCGTGAAAAAATATGGAGAAAGCGCTAGATGCGGAGCAATAGCATCTCTCATGGCATATTGCGCCGATGCGGGAAGTGATTTTATCTTATTTGGTCCGATTAAATTTGCTAAATGCGTGGTTCCTTCAATAGCTTTAATATGTGGAATAAATTCTTATTATCGTAAAAGGATTTTAAGAAAAAATATATCTGAAATGACACCATTAAAAAAAATTTTTTAAAATTATTAATTATTAAATATAATATTCAATCAATTAAATTGGATGTGTTTCTTTAAATGAAAGATAATTTAGAAAAGTACCAAGAATTTGGCAACAAATTTGAAGAATATCTGAGACTTTCTACTTTTCCAATAGCAATAAAATTGATTAAAAATGAAGCTGAAATCCCTTCAAAATGTAAAAGTCCTAGTACAGATTTAAAGTTACAAAATTTCCTATGTCAAAATTTTTTAATGGTTCGTAGATATGGTTGGACAATTGCAATCACGGAAAAAGATTGCATTTGCAAGGTAGCTAGAGTAGTTTATGGTTGGGATCCACTCACGAAAGAAGCAATTAATTTTGCTAATCAATTCAGCATTGGTCTTTACGCCAAGGATCTTGAAACATCAAAAAAATGGGGAGAACATCTTTATTTCATGAAGGATGAATATAAAGGTCTCATTATATCGCCTTTAACTAGAATTAAAATGGAACCTGATATTGTTCAAATCTATTGTAATCCAGCTCAAGCAATGCGGCTAATCCAGGCGTATCTTTTTAATCAAGGGGGGACTCTTGAATTCACTTCAGCGGGAAGAGGTGGCTCTTGCCACGAAGGAGTAATTAAAACCTTCTTAACCGATAAACCTCAGTTAATAATTTTAGGAAATGGTGATAGAGTCTGGGGGGGTGCAGAAGATAACGAAGTCATGTTTTCGATTCCAAAAAGTAAATTAAAAATGATTATTGAAGGTTTAAAATCAACGCATGAAGCAGGATTACGATATCCTATTCCCAAATATATGAATTATAAGCCAGACTTCCAATTATCTTTTAAAAAAAAAGCAAAGGACAGAGCGGGAGGTACCCTCGTAAAAGAAAAGTAAAAAATTGCGTTTTTTCCGATTTTTTAAGTATTAAAAAATATATCTAAGAATTAAATCCTCTATTCGTTTTATAAAGTCGGGCAATAATTCGTTAATTTTTACTTTTTTCTCTTCTGTGTCCATAAAAAACAAAATAAAAAGGAGTCGATCTGATATATGAATCCTTTTTAAGAGAAATACAAGCCTTGCCATCTTAAAAATTGCTTCTTCTTGTTTTAATGTCTTAAATTTAGCAAATATTTTATATAATATCGCAAATTGTGGCGCAGATGTCTCAAAAATGTTGTAAACATTTTTTAAATCAATTCCTTCGATTTGTGATGGTTTAAATTCAGGTAAAGAAAACATTTCATTAGAATAAAAGTCAGCTAAATCTAATCCATCGTTGTTTAATAAAAGTGCAAAATAGACACCTGATTGAATTGATAGATACCTAAGGTTAAGATTAATTAATTCTCTATTAGGACTTAATTTTGAAAGCCCTAAAGAAAATGTTCTAAGAATACTAAAATTAAAATTGTCAAATATACTCGTGGTAAATGTCTCTGGTTCAACTTCAGATGTAATCTCAATTATTCTTGATTTTATTAATTTGATATTTTCTTTAATTTCTTTAGAATCTAAAATATCAGGGTCTGCTTTAGATAAAACAAATACGATAGGAGTTTTTTGTCTAAAATCTTTTAATTTTTTATTTACATTTTGTAAATAATCAAAACTTTCCTCAAACCTGTCTTTATTTTTAACATCTATAAAATAAAATAATAAATCTGCCTCATAGAGATAAATTTGAGCTTTATTGATATATCTCTCTCTGAATCCAGATTGACCTCCGAGGTCCCAGATAAATATGTTCAAACCGAGTAAATTAATGGATTTAATGTCTACTCCGTGCGTTGGCTTTAATCTCATGAGTTTTGAATATTTTCTATCAACTGATAGGAGAAATGATGTCTTTCCGCTGTCATCTAGTCCAACAAATAACACTTTTATTTTTCTTTGGGTTGCAACAAGAGTATATGGTTCTTTTTCAATTTTTCGTAAATTAATAATAAAATCCATGATAAATGGCTCTATTTCTTGCCAGGATTTAAAGTCGTTAATACCAAGAATTTCTTTATCAAATCTTTTCGAGAATTCTATAATTATAGGTTTAATTTGATTAATATTATTATACAAAAAACTCCTATCAATCTCGTCAACTAAAATGGAAAATGCACATGGAACTGGCTTATCAATAAAATCAGTTTTAATAAAATGAAAAAATGTAAGCGATGTAAGCTGGAAATCAGGATAAGGAAGGATCCCAAAATATTGGAATTCTTGAAGATCATCGTTGAGAGATACCTCTCTATCGCTAATAAATAAGGATAGGTTTTTTATTGAGATTTGAGTGTAATCCCTTAAAGTTAATTTGAAGGCATTTTGAGATTTAAACTCTTTTAGTTCTTCTTCGCTAACTTCTTTTGGAAACATGTATATTGGTTGAGAACCAAATTTAGCGTGGGCGGAAAACACAAGAGCTTTAATAACTGAAGATTTAAGTAGTTCTTCCATTTATTTTAGTTTCTTTTTATATAAATTAATTTAAAAAAAGAACTTTAATTATTAATAAGTTTATATTAAAAACATAGATGTTGAAAAAAATAGCAGATGATATTCAAAAAAATAAAAATATTATAGAAAAAAAAGAAATTAATCCGATAGTCCAATATATTGATAAAAATTCTTTTAAAAGCTCACGTATATTTTCAGATATTGGCGAAGACTCTGCAGCAATAAAAGACAATGATACTTTTATCCTAATAACTACAGATAGAATAAAAACGACATTTATTGAAAATTTCCCATTTGGAGCGGGTTTCAGTTCAATATTAGTAAGTGTTGATGATATTTACGCATGTGGGGGAATTCCAATTGCTGCAAGCTTAATCATTTCAGTTAAAAATGTGGAAACATGCAAAAGTATTTTAGATGGAATTTGTGAAGCTTCAAATAAATTTCAGGTTCCAATTATTAGAGGGCATACTAATCCTCGTGGTACTTGCTTTGAGCTAAGTTCCACCATGATAGGAGAGATCAAAAAAGAGAATTATATCTCAGCATGTAATGCTCAAATAAATGACAACATCATTTTAGCTGTAGATTTTGATGGAAAGGTCGGTAAAGCCAGTAAATTTTATTGGGATACGGTAACTTTTAAAAATTCGGAAGAAATTTTAAAAAAAAGAAAATCAATGAATGTAATTGCCGAAAAACATTTAGCTAACTCGTCTAAAGATGTCTCAAATGGAGGGATTTTCGGCACTTTATTACAATTAATAAATTATTCCAATATAGGAGCGAATATAGATATTAACAATATTAAAATACCTCCAAAATTAACCAAACTCGATTATTCATTAGAAATGTATGTTAAAATGTATTTGACTACATCTTTTATCTTAACTGCTATAGATGATAATTGTGAAGAGATAATTAATGTCTTTAAAAATTATGGCATGGAAGCAAATATTATTGGAAAAATCATTGATGGAAATAGCATATATATAAATGATGGAAAAGATTCAATAAAAGTAATTAATTAATTAAATATTGAAAAAATATTGTAATTGATAAATAACATGCAGGTTACAAAGATTAGTTTAGAAGTTAGATTGCCTGATACCCCCGGGAATTTAGTAGAATTAATAAAACCCATTTCAGATAATGGAGGAAATATATTTTCTATCCTACATTACCATGATAAAATAATAAACAACTTGATTCCTGTAAGTATCACGTTTGAATTAAATAAAGAATTAACGGATGTCAACCTAAAAAATATTCAAAAGGAATTACATGAAAAAAACATTCAAATTGAAAAAATCACTTTAGGGGCGGAAAAAAGGCATTTCATGGTAATCTTAAGCGGACATGTCTTTGATTCAGATATTTTAGATACAATTAAACGACTTGCAGAAAAAAAAATAAAAACAACGGAATTACAAGCTAAATTCACAGAAATTAATGAGATTAGTAATGTTAAACTTAAATTAGATTTTCCAGAATCCATGACTGAAAGTGAATTAATCGATGAACTTAATAAAATTTGTAAAGAAAAAAAATTATTTTTAATTAGGGCATGAAAACTGAATAGGAGGAAAATTAATGGCAAAGAAGAGTAAAATCCCCGAAGGAAAAATTAAATGCCCTGAATGTGGTTTGTTAATAGAAGAAGGGCTTACATTTTGTCCCGAATGTGGAAATAGGATCCCTCCATGGGCACAATTTAACCCAAATTCTTAATTTTAAACATCAACGAAATTTAAAATATAAACTCTCTCCAAACAAATCCTACTAAATCGAGCAGTTCAATCAAATTCAACAATAAATATTTTTTCTCAATTTTATTTTAAGTTTAGAAAAAAAAAGAATTTAAATTTCTATAATCTTTTCTCTCGATTTTTATAAATATAAAACACTATGATAACGAGAACAAATGCTATCATGATTTGTATAGTCCCGTATAAATACAGATTTTGCTCGAGTATTTCGACAAACCATATACTAAGTACACCCAATCCCAGTTCAAAAATAGCAAGGTAATTTAATAAAGCTAAAAATTTATTCTCAGCGGCATTTGCCTTAGTGTCTAGAGTATTACGCTCTCTTTGTAATGATTTTCTGATTCTTGTAATAACATCATTAGTTTGTTTTGAAAAAGTAAACCCATCTAATTTATCAATCATTTCATTGAACATGCTGGTTTTAAATGTACTGGTAAAAAGTAAGCGTGTAATTTTTGAAATTATTATATCTTTATTTAACTCAAGAATAATTCTATTCAATTCTTCTTCTAACGCTTCTAACCTATTAATTTTTTGAAATAATCTCAATTTTTCGGCTAGAGCTCTTGATTCCGAGGTTACTGTATCGAATTTGTCTGCTACAATTAAAATATTTTCCATATGCATGAGAATTAAAAATCTTTGAACATTTCCTACTTCTGGAGCAAAAAGTGTATCTATTAAAAAGTTCTTCATTGCGTTTGGGTCTAAAAGCCCAGGACCAGGTATGATTACATTCCCTGCGTGAGTAATCATAACAAACTCATTAATATACGGCGATAAATTTTTAAGATTTATCTGATCTCTATAGGCTATGGGGTCTAATTCACGATATTTATCCGTCCGAAGTGATAGACTAATTGAATAATGAGCATTCTTTCCAATATTTTTTCCAATAAAGCGATAATCTATTCGATTAAAATCAGGCTTAGCATCCCAAATAATCCATGTATGATGCCAGGGCTCTAATGAAGATTCCAGACTCGATTTATCAGGAAATTGAGCCTTTTTCAGTAAATCCATAAGATTTTTCCTTATTTCTATAAATTTCTCTGTAATAGGTTTGCCTGTGCTTTTTAGGACTATATTCGATGGTTGGGAGATGACGATAAATTCCTCAATATTATGATAATTGTCGAAAATAAGTTCACAGTGAATGACAAGTATAGATCCATAATGAATGTGCCCTTCTACTCTAATTTTTCCAACTATATTTGGATTTATAGCACATGAAAACCTATCAGAACCACCAATCTTAAAGCAAATCGGGATATAAGACTGAGATTGACTAGAAATCCATTTTAAAGGCTGATCTATGTTTTGTTTAGTTATTGGATCCTCAATTTTACATCTATAATCTTTGTATAATTTTAGTGATCCTTCTTGTTCCAAAAATTTCCGCACTTCTTGTTGAGTAAAATATAACCCTAATTTATAAAATTTCCAAAAAACCAGAGTTATCTTAAATGTATATTCTTCCTCAGTTGAAACTGTCATAATTATTTCCTCAAAAAGATTTATCTAATTCTAATTTTATTATATATTTAAAATATTCCTTTTATTTAGATTATATAGATTTTATCTATGATTTATTAAACTTTTATGTAAATTATGGTGAGCTTAAAAAATTTAGAATTAACAGTTCATATTGCTCGTTTAAAAGATGCTTTAGGGATTCATAACGCACTTAAACAAAATTTAATTGAAATACGCGATTTTGATGAAATTACCGCAGAACAAAGAAAACATCTAGAAGATCAAGGTTTCTTGAGAAAGGAAGTAGATGAAAATTTTTATACGCGTCTTATTAAAGATACTAATATTGATGTTTATGTGGCTAAAATTAATAACCAAGATATTGTTGGTTTTGCTAGTATATATAAGAACGAGAGTAATATTAAAAAGATCAGGAAAACTTTGGTAAATCTCTATATTGAAGATAAAGAAACTAAAGATCTGCTTATTAATAAAAAAAGAAAATTTGCATATTTAGACCAAGTTAGTATTCTACCAGAATTCAAACGCAAAGGCATTGGGACTGCCATTATTGAGAAAGCTTTAGGCAAAATAAATGTACCTTTAGTCGCATTTATAGTAAAAGTGCCTTTAGAAAATAAAGCATCTGCTCTCTGGCATGAATATAACGGTTTTGAACTTGTCGGCACTGGTGATGGTGAATACAAGGGGAAAAAGTTTGAATGGTTGATATATATTAAATGGGCCAATAAAAAGTAAGCTCAAAAAATAATTTAAAATATAAACTCGTTAATTTCTATCCAATTTTATATCAAAGTTTATATCAAATTATTTTCTATCATAAATAAATTATTTTCTATCTTTATTGGATTTCTCCTTGAATAAAATGAAAGTTAAATTGGTAATTATTGGAAAAGGTAATGTTGGTACTTGTTTTCTTCAATTAATGAAAGAGAAAGAAAAAGTACTTAAAGAAAAATTTGATTTTAGTTATAAAATTATTGCTATCTTCGAACATGATGGTGCTTTAATTAACGAAAATGGAATTGATTTAGAAGAACTCTTGAAAATGGGTGAAAAATTCAGAGAGCTTACTTATTGGAAAAAAAATATAAAAGCAACAGAATTAATTTCTAAACTCGATATCAATGTTCTTGTAGAAACAACGCCAACTAATCCCGATACGGGTGAACCTGCTTATAGCCATATTATAGACGCTTTAAATAATAATATTGATATTATTGCGTCTAATAAAGGTCCGTTTTATTTAAAATATAAAGAAATAATGGATTTGGCAAAAGAAAAAGATTGTATTGTAAAATATGAAGCCACGGTTGCCAGTTGCGTTCCTGTTTTATCAATAAAAGAGAATCTAATAGGAAACGAAATAACAAGCATTAAAGCAATTTTAAATGGTACTTGTAATTACATCCTTAGCAGGATGACAGCAGAGGGAGTACCATTTTCGTTAGCTTTAAAAGAAGCTCAAGAATTGGGATTCGCAGAAACAGATCCAACGTTAGACATTGAAGGATTTGACTCAGCAGGTAAATTAATAATACTTGCGAACGAATTACTCGGTTGGTCAAAAACCATTAAAGATGTAAAAATCATTGGTATAACAAAAATCACGCCTCAAGCGTTAGAATTAGCTAAATCTGATGGATTTACCATTAAACATTTAGCTATTGCTAATGTCGAGAAAAAAGAATTAATCGTAGAGCCTCGCTTAATTGAAAGAGATTCGCTATTAAATATTAATGGAACCTTAAACGCAATTGAACTTCATACTAAGCACGCAGGACCAATTATCATCATGGGTAGAGGAGCAGGAGGACCAGAAGCGGCTTCTGCTATAATAAACGATTTAATATATATTGCTAAAAAGAGAGGCCATGCAAGATAATCTCTTTATTCATTTATTTTGTTAGATTTAAAAAATAGAAATAATATTATTTGTGTTAATTGGAATTGACTCATGAACTTTAACTTTAAAAAGGAATGTAAAGGCACTATAGCAGTTATAGGCGCTAGCGAAATCAATAAAGAAATAGAAGAAAAAGCGATTGAAATCGGTAGATTAATCGCAAAAAACAATTACGCACTTTCGTGTGGAGGTCTTTCTGGCGTCATGAAAGCTGCTTGTAAAGGCGCTAAAGAAGAAGGAGGTTTAACAATAGGCATCATTCCCTACAAGGAAAAAAATATGGCAAATAAATACGTGGATATCGTAATTCCAGTCCCTTTTTCACAGGCAAGAAACATCATTGTAGTACTTTCTGGTGACGCATGTATTGCAATTGCCGGTAAGGCAGGAACTTTATCGGAAATATGTTTTGCGTGGATATACCAAAAACCTATTGTTGCTTTATCTTGCGTTGAGGGATGGTCTTCACAAATAGCTAATAAAAAATTAGACGATCGAAGAGACGATATGATTTATGGCGTGCAAACACCTAAAGAAGCGATTGAAAAGATAAACAAATTGTTAAAAAAAGATTTATAGATTAAAAATTATTTAATAACGAAAAGAAGTTACTTTGCGGTGTGATGTTAAACAATAACATTTTAATGATTTGGTTTTTAAAATCTACCACTTTCTCGGCTAATTCGAATATTTTTTTAAGATTTTGTCCATTGTAGAAAATTTCGCTCAATCGTTTTTTTAACTTAAAATTTTGAATTATTTTTTTTATGTGTGGATTTATCTTGAATTTCTTCAATATTAGACTAGAAATATTATCATTTTCAAAAGCTTCAATCGCCGTTTCAGCAGCAACATTTCCGGATACAACGCTAGGCGTAATACCTTCTCCGCTGATAGGTGATACGAAACCAGCAGCATCTCCAATGAGCATTAAATTCTCGCTATATGTAGGTTTTTTCATTACTCCAGAATTAGGTAAAGGGTAAGATGCGGACCAAATCTTTTTATATTTGTTTTCTGGTATATATTTTTTAATATTGGGGTCAGTTATAAATTCGCTATATATTTTATGTAAATCGTAATTTAAATATTCTTTTCCCAAAGAATTCATAGCACCGAAAGCGCCACATCCAATATTGAATCTGTTTCCGCCCATAGGAAAAATCCAGCCATATCCTTTATATTTTCTTAAATAAACATAAAGAGAATCTTCTTTAAGGCGATTATTACCTTCCAGAATAGAACATTTTGCTAATCCTAAGTCTTCACTCTTCCACTTCCCTCTTAAACCAGATTTTGTTGCTAATTTAGAACTCATCCCATCGGCTATAATAAGTATTTTACCATAATAATCTTTAATCCCTGTAGGAGTTCTTGTTTTAATTCCAATTTTTTCCTTGTTTTTTGTTATGAAATCAAAGGAAACGCTCTTATCAAAAAGTTCCGCTCCAGCATCAACTGCTACTTTTCTCAAAAAATTATCAAGGATCAGTCTGTCCATTACTACATAATAATTTTCTGAATTATTTCCAAAATTTAGGTCCAATTTAGTATAATCTGCTGAGAACATGGAGACATTATTAATTTTTTGTAGATTAAGCTTTTTTAACGAGGGAAAATAATTAAAAATCTCTGCGTTAACGCCTCCTCCGCAAGGCTTCCGCCAGTTTGTATTTTTTTCGATTAACGCCACTTTAAATCCGTTTTTGGCTAATACTTCGGCACATTTTGAACCTGCTGGACCTGCACCAGAAATTACAACGTCATACATTTTAAAATTTAACTCCTATTGATACAGATATAAAAACTAATATTTTTTTTAAAACATATTTGAAAAGAACCCATGTTTTATTAAATCTTCGTCAGTAAAACCTATAAGATTAATTCTTGGACTTTTTAAAAGGTATTCTCCAATGTTTTTGGCAAAATCGAATCGTTTTATTCAGACTAACGATAAAGTCATGAGCTCATAATATGAGGGGGAATAATTGTCCATAACATTGAAAAGTCAGCAAATTCAACTTAAAGTCATTAGAAAAGTGAAAAAAAAAGAGATAAATATCATTGTAATAAATTAATAATTTAAGAGTTTATTAAAAAAATAAAGATAAAGAGTGAAATTAACTTGGATTCAATTGATATAATTAAGAAAATGCCGTCCATTCACTGTGCGAGAGGACCAAAACGGTGTAAAAAATGCAAAATAATGGCAGAAGAGGAAGAAAAATTCTGTTTGATAAGAGTCCATCTAAAAAGTGGTAAAATCGCCAGACCAATGACAGAAATATTTGTAGGATGTAGGAGAATTTATGGTGAATACGATGTTGTAAAGATATTCAAGAACGATAGAGACGCAAAAGAATACGCTATAAATAATAAGAAGGATATCACATTTTCTTAGTTAATTCAATAATTAATTTAAAGATAAAATAATATTTTCCTTTAAATTTGGGGGGTTTTTTTTGCCAGAAAGTCGTTCCCTACAAAAAAAGACCCAAATATCTTAAATTTACCACTTTTTTCGTTATAAATCACGAAATCAAAGCATTTAATAATAAGCAAGATTATCAAGAAAAGGGAATTATTAATTTTTTTTTAAAAAAAAAAAAGAAACGATTTAAATATCAAGTTCCATCAATTTCTGAGAATTAGCTTCCATTTCTTCAGGCGTAATTTTGTAGAATTTCCAGAAAACTAAAACGCCGATTCCCATAATAATTATTGGGAATATACCTACTTGAATTCGGAGCCCAATGAGCTGAGCAGCAGTATTATTTCCTTGAGGATCATATCCCAAGAATGTCTGCACGAACCAAAATATTAAAGAATGAATAACAATAGATATTCTCGAAAAGAACATGAATGTCCCTTGATACATGCCCTCTCGGCGTCTACCAGTGGTTAAAGACGCCTTATCGACCACGCTGGAAAAGAGTGGCATGGTCATGGTAATAATTGCCCCGTCTACGGCTCCAGCAGCAAGGAAGCCAAATATTGCGATTGGTATGCCTTCAGAACCAGTAGGTATGAAAAGGAAAAACAGCATTACTGAACCTAAAATGCTA
>JAUWRB010000204.1 GCA_030610785.1 Promethearchaeota archaeon
TTTATTATCTCTTTTAAGATATTATCTGGCTCTGAAATTAATCCTAAAAGAGACGCTAAAAACATATCTCCTGAAATTCCTGAGTTCGATGCGTCTATATATAATGATTTCATTTTAGCTTTCTACTTTTTTTATCTAGGTATATTAAAAAAAAAAATGATAAAATCATGTATATTATTAAATTCTTGTTATTTTATTTATATTAAGAATTATTTTAATTATAAAGAATTAAAATTTAATCAATCATTTAAAATATAGACCATAATTATGAGCGAACTTCAAACTCTGAAATGCTACTTGAGTCAATTACCGGCTACAATCCTAAAATTACTTGACATTGAGCCTCCTCTTAATATCATTCCAAAACCCGTACAAGAGGTTATAAATCAATATAAAGGAATAGATCGAATATCAATTAATATGATCGATAATTTTGGATTATTTGAAATAACCTATCTAAAACCACAATTCATTATAACTAATTCAGAAGTAATGTTATTATTATCCACAAAAAATCCTTACACATTAGGAGTATTACATCAATTCATGTATGGTGGTTTTGAGGTTGAACCAAAAGGCTTTCATTTTTTAAAATATATCAACAATAACAATAAAAAATCGTGTTTAATTGCAAGAACAAAAGATTTAGAACGCTATGATGGCGGAACTCATTCTATTCCAAAAGAAACTGATATGTCAACTTGGGTTGAGTCTGCCAAGGTTATTAACAATTATGATCTTAGTTGGATGCATTATTTAGATTTTGAAAATCTTCATAAACAGCAGCAAAGATTAAAGCAAAGAACGCCTGAAGTTTTAATAGAAAAATTAATAAATCGAACTGATAAATGGATTTTAAGTAATTATAAACAACTTCGTTCTAATTCGTTAATGATTATTTTAGGAACGCACGGGAGGAGTAAAATGAGCATGGAATATTCTGGAAAAATTGCTCAATGGCGTGAAGCATCCGTACCGATCTGCTGTTTCATTCGGAAGTGAATATTTTTTTATACATTACCAAAAATAAGAAAGAACTAATAATATGGAAGAATATAAACGATTTACGGTTTCCCTTCCACCTGAATTGTATGATAAGTTTGAAGCATTCAGAAAAGAATTAAATATCTCAAGATCTGATGCTATTAGGAAAGCCATGCATGGTTTAATGATAAAAAACCTTCCCCTTACGTCTGGAAATGTTGTTGGCTGCATTACAATGATAATAATTCACGAACATTTTAACCAATTACATCAACATCCCCACGATCACGACCTAGACCACGATCACAGCCATGATTACAGCTCAAGACCGGTATATACTAATGTTCAACAAACGGATATAATTCTGAATAATGATATTCAGCATCATTTCGTGGATATTATCATATCAACAATGCATGTTCATTTGGAATTCGAAAAATGTCTAGAAATCATTGCAGTATCGGGGCAATATGAAAGAGTAAAAAAATTAAAGAACGCCCTTCAAAGGTTAAAAAGTGTTACCTCAATTGGTTTTTTTATTATTGATAAAGAGGATACGCTCAAAAAAAAGGAGTAATTGAATAAAAATTACCTATTGTTATAAAAACGAGTAGGATAGATAAGGCGATTTTTTTTGTAATTTTTATTCTGTTAAATTAATAGTTTTTTAAGGCGTGTGTGTTAATTCTAAATTATCTTTTTTCAAATATAATTTAAAACACGGTGTAAGTTTAATGATTTTTAAAAAAAGAATATAAAAAAAAGAAAAAAAAACTTGTTTTTAAGCACTATTTAAGAATACTTAAAGATCCTTCTCTTGAACGGTTTTGCGGCCATTAGCTTTAGCTCTTTTAATCGCTTTATCGAGAATATCGATAATTGCATCGTTAAGGGCGGGACCATCAATTACATTTCCGCTCGTATTACACTCTTTACTTTTAATATATTCTCGAATCTTGCTTTTTACAAAAAGAGTTTCAACTTTTGACGCTTCTTTTTTAGCCATTTTTTATTCCTCCATATATTTGATTTAAATATTTTTTAAAATAATTATTTTTTAAATATTGATTAGGTAAGCTTCTTTTTAAACTTTAAGGTTAAAAATCTTAAATGATGAATAATTTTGGTCTGGGATACAATTTTTGCTAGATAAAAATATTAAATAATTTAAGAGTAAATTAAATTTTTATTAAATTTTGGGATATAATTACAAAATTTGACCGTTTAAATCACACTTTTCTTAATTTAAAAATTAAATTTCATCGTTTACGCAAAATTTTCTTCCCTTTTTTATAGAAAATATAATATTTGAATTTACAGACTATTACTCGTTTAAAATTTTTTTTTTCAAATTTTTAATTAATTTTTGTTTTTTTTTAACCGAAATAAAGAAAATTTATTAAGCTTTTTTGAGTTAATTATTTAATTGAAACAACATGCTAAATGAGGTATTTCAAGTGAAAAAAGTTGTTTTTTCAAGAGCACCCGTGAGAATTTGTGATATTGGTGGATGGACGGACACTTGGTTTTATCCGAAAGGCGCTATTTTTAATTTTTGTGTTGATCTTTATAGTTATGTGAGAATTAGTGAAAATTCTTCTGAAAAAATTAGAATTATTTCGGAGAACCTTGATTTAACTACAGAAATAAAAAACTTTCGTAAAATTGAATATGATGGGATTTTAGATTTATTAAAAGCTGCAGTAAAAAGGATGGAAATAAAGAACGGGTTAAATATTTTCGTTCGAGCAGATGCACCTCCTGGGTGCGGCACGGGTACTAGCGCAAGTGTAGCCGTAGCATTAATTGCTGCGTTAGCTGAATATTCACAAAAATATTTTGTGCCTCATGAAATTGCAAAATTAGCTCACAAGCTTGAAACGGAGGAGTTGCAAATGGAGAGTGGAGTTCAAGACCAATATGCCGCCGCATATGGAGGTATAAATTTCATGGAAATTGATTATCCTTCAATTAAAATTTCAAATATTAATATTGACAATAAAAGAATTTGTGAATTAGAAAGCCAATTAATTTTAGTTTATTTAAGTTCTCGAAGTTCGAGCAAAATGCACAACGCTGTTATTGAAAATTATAAAAAGGGTAATAAAGAAACTATTAATGCTTTTGAAAAGATTAAGAATTGCGCCTATGAGATGAAAAAAGCCATAAAATCGAATGATATTGAAGAAATGGGAGAAATCATGAATATTAATTGGGAGGCACAAAAAAGGTTGCATCCTCTAATGGTTAATTCAATTATAGAAAAAACAGAAATAATAGCCCAAAAAAATGGTGCAATAGGTTTTAAATGCAACGGTGCAGGAGGAGGTGGTTCTGCAACCATATTAGCTGGTGTTGGACACGAATATAAGTTAAAAAAGAAATTGATTGAAAATGGATTAACAATACTTCCGTGTAAATTGCGCTTTAAGGGAGTTGAGACGTGGATAATTTAATCTTTTAAATATTTTTAATACATGTTAATTATTGTTAAATGAAATTGTTTTTTTATTATTCTTTTCCAACAACTTCAAATCAAAAGTTCCACGGACGATATCCCGCTTTTATTTTCAATAAAAAATCATTTACGGAGAAATTTAACTCTTTTTCAACTCTTCTCAAAGCGCCAAAATTGGCTACGTTTAAATAATAATTAAGAAGAATATCCGAAACTTTTTTGTCTCCTAACGAAAATAAAGTTTGTAATTTGGCATTATTGACAATTGTTTTAGTTTTTTTGAATTTTAATTTAATGGGCACTATATTTTTTAATTCTCGCTCTAGTTTTTGATATTTTAACTTAAAGGTTTTAAAATTTTTATCTAAATAATAATCTATTTCTTTCTCATAAGGAGTATTTAATTTTGGAACAAAAGGATTTACATTAACTCTTATAGAATTAGGTCCAAATCCGATTTTACTGATATTTTTTAATAAAATAATTATTTCATTAAAATCTTCGTCATTTTCGTTCGGTAAACCTATTAAGAAATATAATTTTACATTTTTGATTTTAGTTTCTTTTATTTCCCTTAAAACTGAATAAATTTTATCGTTTGAGATTTTTTTTCCTAATTCATATCGTAATTTTTCCGAACCCGTTTCTGGAGCCAAAGTAATTGTCTTTATACCGCTCTTTTCTAATAAACAGATAACTTCTGAAGTTAAATGCTCGATTCGTATTGAAGGAATTGTTAATCTTTTGCCTTGATTGATTATATATTCACATATCTTTTTAAATTTAGGATGTGAAGAAACACAGGACCCAATTAGACTAATAGTATTAAAATTAGAATATTTAAGATTTTCTTTAATTGAGTATATTATTTTTTCATAACTCCTATTTCTAAAAGGAGTATTATGAAAAGAAGATAAGCAGAATTTGCATTGAAACGGACAACCTCTATTGATCTCAACAAAAAAATGGTTTTCAAAAATATTCCCTTTATTAGTTGAACTAGACATTAATTGAAAATTAGGTATTGGAGCTTCGTCAAGATTTTTAAGTATACTCCTTTTAGTTTTATTATTTAAAGAAGGGACGAAAATACCTTGAATTAATCGTGCTCTCTTTAAAAATTCTTGAAAGTTGATTTCTTTGAATTTGTATCTTAAAAATAACTCAAGGAACAAATTGAGATTTGGTTCCGAATCGCCTATGAAAAAAAAATCGAATATTTTACTTAATGGAATTGGATTTGATGTTGCTACAGGACCTCCTCCGATAATTATAGGATAGTAATTTTCACCTTTAGTTATTGACTCTCGGCGTTCTAAATAGGATAAGGGGATTGATGCTTTTTCTAGAATCCACAAAATATTTTTAAAATCATTTTCAAACTGTAATGTAAACCCTAATATATCGAATTCCTTTGGCAAGACTTTATTTTCAATGCTTCTAAGTAGATTCGGCGATGTATAATCCTTGGACGCTGGAAATTTAATTTTTCCCTCCGGTAAAAAAATTCGTTCACAGGCAATTTTATCATTAGAGTTTAATAAAAAATAAAGAAGTCGAATAGAATACGACGACATGCCAATTTTATAAATATTTGGATAGATTAGTCCAAAGGAGACATCAATTTTCCGCCAATCTTTAATAATAGCGTTTTCATCGAACATCAATAAAGAATTCCTAAGAATGATAAAAAATAAAAGTTGTTATTTATTTGTTTCGTTTTTTGTTTTAATTTTTTTTAATTCTTCAACTATTAAAGATAATATTATTCCCGTTTTATCATGAATAACAATTTCAGCTCTCTCATCTAAATGCGTGGGTCTATCGTTTACTATTATCAATTTTCCCCCGTCTCTTAAGGTATATGCCGGAAGATCGCAAACAGGTGCGACTGATAAAGAAGATCCGGCAATTAGCATGATATCCGCTTTCTGCGCTAAAGCTTGCGACTGGTATATCTCAAAAGTAGGTAAACTTTCTCCAAATAATACAACTGAGGGTTTTAAGGGTGCTGCGCACATATCGCAAGTTGGCGGATATTGTTTTTTCTTTTTTAACTTTTTTATGACTTGATCCTTTGTATAAGATGCCCTACAACCAAAGCAAACAAATCTATTTATATTCCCGTGAACCTCGTAAACTATAACAGCTCCAGCTTTTTGGTGAAGTTCGTCAATATTTTGAGTTATAATTGCTTTTAAAATATTCATGTTTTCAAGTTCAGCTAATGCGATATGTCCGGGATTTGGTTTTGCCTTAAATAAATTAGGCGCTACTTTTTCAGCTAAAGCCCAAAATTTACTGGGGTCGGTTAAAAAAGATTTAATGTTCCCATATATTTCGGGCTTGTATTGTTCCCAAATTCCTCCTTCTCCTCGAAAATCGGGTATTCCAGATTCAGTTGAAACGCCAGCACCTGTTAAAGCAATTGCGGTCTTTGAATCCAAAAGTAATTTAGCTGCTTGGTGTATTTTCTTTTCTTCTATCATTTTTAGTATTTTTTTTTTTAAATATTTTCTTTATCTAATTTATAAATAATTTAAATAAATAAAAGATTTTCAACTTTTATAAATAAATTTCTGCAAATACTAATTAATTATTAAAAAAAAAAAAAAATGAAATAAAGAAACACGTATAAATTAAAATTGGACAATGCAAGCATTATCATGGTTTTGTTACCGGAGGCCAATAT
>JAUWRB010000122.1 GCA_030610785.1 Promethearchaeota archaeon
TTTTAATTTTTAGAATTTAATAGTGCTTTTTTTTTAAAAAAAAAAGGAATAAAGAAACTTTCGTTTCAAAAAGCTCTTTAGTCAACCCTTTAATATATCGCTCAATTTTAAACCAGAAATTTATTATATCTTCTAAAATGACTTTAATCATCTTTTCTTTCATATATAAACCACTTTATTTATGATATCGTCCTTTAGTTGAGGTTTGAGAGCTTTTATAGAAACTAGATCAACCTTTTTACCTATAATAAGCTCAAGATACTCATTAAGTTCAATAAAATCCCATCCAATTGGTCCATTAAATTCTACTAATATATCAATATCACTTTCAGGTGTTTCTTTCCCTTTAGAATAAGAACCAAAGACGCCTATCTTTTCGACATAGAATTTCTTCTTTATATATTCTTTATTCCCTTTTAGAATCTTCTCAATCTTTTTTAATTCGCTCATTCTCAGATCTATAATTATTAATTTGGCTTTGTTAGTTATATTCAAGTAAATTATAGAATTTAAATTATAATAAAACATTTTAATTTAAAATTTTATCCACCATTTCAAATTTTCGCTTTCTACTAAGTAATCTTCACTGAGAAGAATTCTTGCGTGTGTTGAAATTTTTAAAGCAAAAGACGCTCCCGAAATCCCCGCACCTATTATTATTATTTTTTTTTCAATAAAAATTATAATTATAACGATTTTTCGTATTATTAATTAAAAATATCGTGAAAAAACCCTAAAATTAACATATAATGACAAACAATAGTATTTTTTTGAAAAAATTCAATCTTATAAACAAGCTTTTTTTTTATAAATAAAGATATTTAAATGCAATTTTTAATTTTTAATAACATGAAAGTCTTGTGAATTTTTAAGAAAATCTGATATCAACTTAATCACAACTTTCAACATAAAAAAAATTAATATCTTAAAATAAGAAATGTCCGACGAAGAGTTAGAAAGAATAAGGATGAAAAAAGTAGAAATGTTATTAAAACGTCAATCAATGCCTAGGGGAATACTAAAAATTCATTCAAAAGAAGAATATTTAAAATTATTAAGAGATTATCCAGAAAAAATCATTATAATTGATTTTTGGGCTGCTTGGTGTGCTCCTTGCATGGCTTTTACTCCCATATTCGAAAGAATTCAACAAGAATATCCCAATTTTTTATTTATTAAAGTGGATGTCGATGAAAATTCAATTATCGCCAGTGAATACAAAATAACAGGAATTCCAACGACTCTATTTGTTAAAAATGGAAAAGTAATAAATAAATTTGTCGGAGCCATGAATTATAATAACATGAAACAAATTCTTGAAAAAATTAAATCAAATAATCATTAATTTAATTTTTCTTTCTTGTTAGAAATTAAGAATAATTTTTAAATCGCCATTCTTCTCCAATAACATAGATAATCTTTCCAGAATACTCTAATTTCAGTGTGATATATTCATTAACCCTAAATTCTTTCATATATTGAAATCAATATCATAAATTTATTTCTATGTTATTTTTTTTAAGAGATTATAAAGAAGAAAAAATAAAAACGATAAAGATTCAAAAAATTTAATCAAATAAAATTTTAATTTAAAAAATAAATAGGAGGAAATATAAAAAATGTCAAGACCTAACGGGATAACCGAACTCATCGCTTTTAGGGGGAGCCTAGTCCCGAAATTTGAAGCTAACATCCTTCAAGAAATAGAAAAGTTGACAAGTAAGAATTTTTCAAAAGTCTATGAAGTTAAAAGGAAGAATCAAATTAACGTTAAATCGAAATTTAAAATAGGCCTTGCGACTAAAAATCAAAGAGTTAGTGGAATAACACTTTACGATTGTGGACTTCCGACCCTCCCGGAGTCAATATTGAACCTTAAATCGCTCGAAACACTAAATTTAGAGAGGAATAAGTTAACTACTCTCCCGGAGTCAATATCGAACTTAAAATCGCTCGAAACATTAAATTTAGGGTATAATTGTTTTACTACTCTCCCGGAGTCAATAGCGAACTTAAAATCGCTTAAAGCACTAATTTTAGAAGGTAGTGAGTCAACTACTATCCCGGAATCGATAAAAGTTTTGGAAAAAAGAGGATTATTCATTTATTTATAAGTATTTTTTTTTCAATTAACCTATAATTTAACAACTTAAAGATTTTTAAGAAATGCTAAAAATTAAAAAAATAAGTTTGAATTATAATAACATGAAACAAATTCTTGAAAAAATTAAATCAAATAATCATTAAATTATTCTTTCTTGTTAGAAATTAAGTATAATTTTTATATCGCCATTCGCACCCACAGCGTCCGCATCGAAATTTTCTCCCATAGATTCTAGGATAAGACAATATGATGTTAGTCTTATCTTCTAATTCGAAAATATGAGTTTTAAAATTTCCACATTTTGGACACTTACGCCTTCCAGGAGATTTTTCGACGGTGAATTCTACTTTTTCAGTTTTTATTTCGGCAATTACGATTGAGCTTTCTTCGTTAATAGATTCATCCATTTGGGATGAGGTTTCTAACATTTTAAATAATTTGGAAATATTTTCTTTCTCTTCCGTTGTACGAGCAATAGACTTTTTAATTTTAGGAATTTCTTCTTGTTCAGCTTTTAATATTTGTTTCTTAGGGATTTTTTCAATTTCTTTTAATTCTTGTTTTAAACTAGTTAAGGTTGCTCGAGTAGTCTCTTTTTCTTCAGTTTCACTTGGAACAGGTCTTTTAATCTTAGCAATTTCTTCCGGTTCAGTTTTTAATACTTGTTTCTTAGGGATTTTTTCAATTTTTTTTAATTCTTGTTTTAAACTAGTTATCGGTGCTAGAGATTTCTCTTTTTTTTCTATCGCTTTAGCAATAAAATTTTCAATCTTAGGAATTTCTTCTTGTTCAGCTTTTAATATTTGTTTCTTATGGATTTTTTCAATTTCCTTTAATTTTTTCTTTAAATTAATTATCTGCGACCGAAAATTCTCTTTTTCTAATTTTAAAATCTCGATTTTTTCAATAGCTTGCGTTAATTCCTGCGAATCCAATGGTTTAAAAGGTTTAGATTCTATTTTTTTTATTTTGGTTTTCTGCCTTTCAATATCCGTACGATACATGTCGTTTTTTTCGATTAATTGTTCAACAAGTTTGTTAGCATTGCTCTCTTTTTGCCTATATAATTCGTTTTGTTCTTGTAATTGTATTATTATATTTTTTGCGTTTTCTATTTCAGCATTGTAATGCTTAAAATTTTCGATTTCGTGTTCTTTTTGAATTAATTCTTGTCTCTGTGAGACGACCATACCTTTTAAAATCTTAATGTCTTCTGGAACATCCATTTCTTTATCTTTAAGGATTGCTTTATTTTGTTTGATTAAAAATTCTTTCTCTTCTATTGTTAACTTCAGTCTATTAATTTTTTCCTTCAATTTATCTATAGTAAATTCCAATTCTGATACATTTTTACCTTCTTCTTCAACGCCATCAATCAAATTTCTTAAATCTCGACTCATTCAATAATTACCTAAATGTTATAATTAAAAAAATACAATCTTCTAAAAATAATGGATATACCATTAAAAAATTTTGCTTGATGTAAATATTAATCAAGACAATCTAATAAATGTAAATAACATTTAAAAAATAAAACACTTAATAGTTGTTAAATGTTAAAAAAAAGTAATTAAAATAATTTCTAAATGTTAAATAACTTTTCTCTGAAGAAAAGATTGATGATTAGAATTAGAAGGTTATTTAAAAGTTTATATAAAATTTTGTTTTAAATATTATCATGAAAAAAAAAAATCAAAACTCATCTGTCTTAACGATAATATTATTTATAATAATAGTTTCGCTTGCATATTCCACTCAAAACATGATATCTCCGAATTTAATTATTATATCTTACTATTTTGGATTCGGAGGAGATACGACTCAATTAGGCGTTCTCACGTTTTCTTTTACCATTGTTTCGGGAATTTCAATAGCAGTTTTTGGCTATCTCTCAGATAAAATTACGAGAAAGTGGCTTGTATTTGTTGGCACGTTGATTTATTCTCTTTTCTCAATAATAATCGTTATTGTTCCATCAGGTTTTGAAGGATATCTCTTGTTCTTTTTTCTAACTTGCATTGCGGGGATAGGTTTTGGAGCGATAATACCATCAATTTTTTCATTAATTGGCGATATAATTTCTCAAGATGATCGCTCAAAAGGGTTTTCGTTTTTTTCAATAGCCTCTTTAATAGGAATGGCATTAGGATTAGGATTGGCAACTGCTTTTGGTGGAACCGATTGGAGAGTTTCTTTTCTCGTGGTTGGGATAGCGGGGTTAATTAACGCACTCATTATCCTATTTTTTCAAGAACCTTCTCGCATTGGCAAGGATTTTTCCTTCATGGTTAAAAAAGACGCAGTAGATTACACTTATAGAATAAAAGTTATCGACCTAAAGGTGATTTTCAAAAAAAAATCGAATTTTTGGTTAGTTATTAACTTCGTGGATACCATTCCAACAGGAATTATCTTGTTTTTATTATTTGCCTACATGGAAGATTTTCACAACATCCCCCCTGATTTATCGTTTATATTCTTAATTTTCATACTTCTCAGTACTCTGATTGGAACTGTGATTTTTGGGTTTATTGGCGATAGTCAATTTAAAAAAGGTAAGAAAAAAGCAAGAGTAATTCTGGCACTTTTAGGAAATATCGTTCCGATACCTTTCGTCTTTTTAGCTTTAATAATACCTTTTACATTACCCGATAACGCTACTTTAACCGACCTTTTTACGAATCCAGGGTCTTTAACCATGATTCTCTTATTTGCCATTGGAATTTTTGCCAATGGAGCGGTTAATGGGAGTTGGTATGCTACGATAGTAGATTTAAACTTGCCGGAACATCGGGGAACTATCCTTGCTACCTCGAATTTTTTTGATATTATCGGAAGAGCTTTGGGACCTTTAATTGGAGCAATAGTTGCGGATAAATTTGGTTTCAGGTATGGAATGATGATTTCTATTTTCTTTTGGTCAGCAATTCCCTTTTTCTGGATCTCCATTCTTAGAAATATTGTTCCAGAAATGGAAGCCACGGAAAAAATATTTAAGGAAAGAATAAAATCTTTATCCAAAAGTAATAAAATTTAAAGAAGGAATAAATCAAATTAAAATTAATTTAGGTAATTATATTGAAATTAGAAAAGCTTTTTAGTCCTGGAAAAATAGGAAATGTGATTATAAAAAACCGAATTGTCCGTTCTTCTACTTTTTCAAGAAGGGCAACGAAAGATGGGCAAGTTTCCAATCAATTAATCAAATTTTATAACATATTAGCTCAAGGCGGGACAGGGCTAATAATAACGGGAAATACTACCGTTGAGCGGGGTTATGCCGTTGCGCCATATAGTTTGTGTTTATACGACGATTCTTTCGTGTCGGGGCAAAAAAAATTAGTTGACGCAGTTCACGAATATTCTGATGTTAAAATTTCTGCCCAGCTTTCTCATACTGGGCGTCAAGGGAGCAATCCAAAATACCAACCAGTAGCACCTTCGCCAATTCGAGATAAAATGACCAAGCGCATGCCTCGAGAATTAACTGCTAGCGACATAGAAAAACTCATTAAAAAGTTTGTAGAAGCAGGGCGTAGAGCCTACGAAAGTGGTTACGATATGGTACAATACATGTCCGCTCATGGATATTGTCTTAGTAATTTCCTGTCGCCTTACTCCAACCAGCGATCAGACGAATTCGGAGGGAATATTCAAAAACGAACTAAAATTTTAGTAGATATTTATAATGGCCTGAGGGACGAAATTGGTAAGAATTTTCCGATTATTGTCAAATTACAAACAATAGACGGCGTTCCAGGTGGTTTAACCTTAGAAGAAGGTGTTGAAATTGCTAAAATTGCTGTAGAAACGGGGTACGATGCAATAGAACCGAGCGGAGGTTTGGGAGAAACTTTAATTGGATCAAAAAATCAAATCCCAAGTAAAGTAATTAAATCTCCTGAGGACGAAAATTTTTTCTTACAGAACGCAAAAGAACTTAAAAAATTAACAAGAGACTGCCCAATAATTTTAATGGGAGGTATAAAAAACCCGCTCTCAGCAGAAAAATTCCTTCAAGAGAATGTCGCAGATTTCATTTCCATGAGTAGACCTTTAATTTACGAACCAGACCTTCCAAATCGTTGGAAAAGCGGAGACCTCTCGCCAGCGTTATGTAAAAGTTGTAATTCTTGCTACATGACCATGATGACAGGTCCAATGCATTGTGTTGTAAAAGCAAAAATAGAAAAAAAGCGACTTAGAAAAGAAAACTTAAAAAGATAGTGGCTTAAAAGCCAATAACACTTTCCCCGGGATATCTTATATGACTATATGGATCCCAAGCATCATGTTTCGTAATAATTCCTTTAATAGCGGGGTGGTCATGAATTGCTACAAATTCGGCGGTTTGACCAATATAAGAATTTCCATATACAACCTACTTTCAATTAGACCATGGTTGAGAAATAATCCAATCAATAACTTCAACAGAGGTAAAATCCATATAGTCAACTTTAAGAAAATTTTTTATTGAATTCGTACTCTGATTTGATTTAATTCTACAATAATAATTTTTCTTTTGGTTTCCTCTAATTTAAAATTATCAAGAAAGTTTTGGAATATCGATTTAACCGCTTTTTTTCCTTGTGTCTTTAACCTTAAAACAATAATCCCATAATTATCGTCTGTTGTCTTCATAAAATCCGTGTCTAATGTTATAAGAACTCTCTTTTCCTTCTAACAATGCACAATTAAGTTTTTATCATCAATCCCCGTTAAGTTTTCTTGATAAACTGAATCTACTTCATGTTTTTCATGAACCTTAATTAATTTTTTGAGAATGAATGGTAAATTCTCATCAATTTTAAATTTCACTTTCTTGACCCGAATTAGATAACAGGGGGATAAATTCATCCCTAGCTAGCATTGCTGCATATTGTAGCGCTATATAAATATCCTCTCTTTTTAGAGAAGGATACTCCATTAAAATGTCCTCGATACTCATGTCTTCTGCAAGATTATCCAATATAACTGAAATCTGTACTCTCGTTCCTTTTATATGTGCTTTACCATGACATGTATTTGGATCAATAGAAATTTTTTCCTTCCAATTCATTTTTTTCACTAAGTAGAAATTATAAATTTTCCTATTTTAATTTATACAATTAATTTGATTTTGGTCTACTATAAATTAGAGGTTTTTTTTCTTCCATTCTTTTAAATAATTCTTGAAATCATCTTGATGGATTCCAAGTGAATTAGTTTTCCCTTTTTTTACAACTGGTTTATTATCTAAATGTGTTATTTTCTTAAAATTCAATTCCCAATCGTAATATGACATTGCTTTTGACATGATCATAAAATTCTTTTTTCAATAATTAAATCGATACAGAGTGTAGATTTTCTAAAATCTAACAAAATAGTAAAAATTCGATTTAAAAGATTTATGTGATTTTCCTCATATTACGTGCGGAAAGAACAAATAAAATACTGAAATTTTCTAAAATACTAATTTTATTTAATTATTAAATTATCTCATTATAGAAGTTACTCGAGCGCCTTTTTCATAAAGTTTTATTCTATTATAGAATAAACTTGTTTTGGTCTTCCTGCTTTTTCAGTTTTTATATATTCCTCTTGTATAATCCCTTCTTTGACAAAGAATTCAAGAATTTCTCTTAGTTTAGCACCACCAATTCTAGATTTTTTACTAAGATCACGCGTTTTAATTAATTTATATTCATTAATAATAGAGAGAACACATTGGAAATGTCTAGGATATTCCATTTCTATTCTTTTTACGACTGTTTTAATTGATAACCAATTCTTTGCTTGTTGAACAAACATGGTTCCATGAAATCCATCAATGTGAAAAATTTCATCATCTTTAAAAACTATAGCATTAAGATATGGTTCATCAATTAACATGTTACCCATATTTACTATTTCATCGTTAAATCTCACTCTTTGGCATGTTCGCTCTTGTGTTTCTATAATAATTATTCCTACTCTTTTTAAAATATTAGTTACTATATCAAAATAATTTTTTATTTCTTCAAAATCTTCATTAGAGAAATAAAGCTTTAATTGAACACCTCTCATAAATGCATTATAGAGAGCAGGCTCTAATTTCTTTATTAATGATGGGGCTAAGGAGCTCATGATAATTTCATTGCTAGCTTTTTCTATCAGAATATAAAAGTTTTCGGTACCCAAATTAATGTTAGAATAATGATAAAATGTCGTGTCTCTTAAACAGACTCCTACCCTACTCTCTTTAATTTCAAGTTCCTTATCTAATTTTTTAATATTTTCTTTAATAATCGAATATTTTTTGTTTACTAATTCAGATAAAGCAATTTTTGGATTTATCTTGAAATATAACTTGGGATTTGAATCAGGTGAAGATTCTACTAATTTTTTATCCTCTAAAATTGAGATATTATGATGTACTTGGGAATATGAATAATTTAAAGCTTTCTTAATATCATTTATAACTCCAAATTTGTGAATTAATAGATATTTGTAAATATTAATTTGAATTTCAGAAAATCCCATCTCATTAAGAAACGTGAGTAATTTTGTGATCATTTTCAAAACATAGAATTTTTATTTATAATCCATTAAAATAATTTGTGACACAATTTATATATTTATTGTATCCTAATAATATTAATATTGTCACAAAATAATATTATTAATTAACACTAAAAAATATTTTTATTAAAAAAAAAAAGATGTGTTAAAAAAATGGCTCAATGTAAAGATTGTAAGCATTATAAACCTATTGATGATACAAAAGGCGATTGCTTTGGACATGAAGTTCCTGCTACACTTGATGCAAATAATTGTCCTTCGAATGCTTTTACTCCAAGAGATTAGGTGATATTATTTATGGATATGAATAAAAAATCATTTGTTTTAGCAATAATTCTGGGCTTTGTTTCTTGGTTATTAGCATTCATGATTGTTGGTTCTGCATTTTTTGATTACTCAACTAATCAACCAATAATAACTCTTGATATGGGATATTATGTAGCAATGCTTATTCTCAATGCGATCCTCACAATTATAATAATAGCACTTTATATGTGGAAATATGAAAAGAATAATCCTATTATTCCAGATAATTGGACCGTTGATGCAATTGTTTTCGGTGTCATTCTCTGCGGAATGAATTTCCTATTAGACGCCTTGTTCTTTGGAATGATGGGAAGGAATCTGATTTCATATTTCTGGCTAGAAACGACTACAGGCTATTTTTATCCATTGATAATCTTGGAAACATTCTTAATAGCGTATTTAATATACGGTAGAAAAGAATAATTAAAAAAAAAAATTTATTTTATTTTTATTCTTGTTTTGTACGATTTATATATGATTTTAGGTTTTTCTGGAGGATTTGCTAACATTTCACTCATTAACTGTTGAAAATTGTCGAAGTGTCCTGGAAGCGTCTTATTAA
>JAUWRB010000148.1 GCA_030610785.1 Promethearchaeota archaeon
GCGAATTCTGAAAAAATATTAGGAATTTTATCAATGGGATAAAATTTGCTTTTCATTAAAACAAAATTATCGTAAATATCAAGGTTTAAAAGAATTGACGCTAATTTTTTCGTTTCTTCGATGGATTGGGCATTAGGATCGTAATCTGAAAAGAAATCGGTTAATTTTTGAACGCATTCAAGTATCTTTTATATAAGAAAAAATGAGTGCATCCTGTTGCTCACCATTTAAATAAAGATATTGTTTTAGCGTTCCTTCAAGCGAAAAACCACATTTTTTAAAGAGGGTAATGGATTTAATATTTTCAATGGCAATGTGAGCTTCAAGTCTATTTAAATTTAAATGATTAAACGCAACATTCTTGATTAATGCCATTGTATTTTTTCCAATTCCTTTATCCCAATAATTTGGAATTAGCCAAATACCAATTTCTGCCCTTTTATGCAACCAACTCACGTTCCAAAGGCTAATTGAACCTACTTTTATTTTATTTTTGCCGTTTCTTATTTCTATAACGTAATTAAATTGGGTTTTTTTATTCCAATATTTTAAATAATTCTTAATTAATTTTTTAGAATGAGCAAGGTTTACTAATGGGCCCATTGCTAAATATAATATCATATTTTTTTCTTTTAAACTTTCGAGAAAGAAATTTGCATCTGCAATTGAAATTTTTTTTAAAAAAAGATTTTCAATATTAATTTCTTCAACAATATTAATTTTCATGTTTGATATCTATTCTAGCAATAATTATGTTTTATTTATCTCTTTTGAAAAAGACTAGTTTAATAAATTTCGAATGAATTAATAGACTTTTAAATTAAAAAAAAAAAAAAGTGAAAAATAAAAAGAAGTATTATTGTATAATTCCTCTTAGAACCCCTTGAAGTGGGGCGTGTCTTTAACCTTTCTACGACCGCCGCAATTTGGGCATTTACTTCCATCTTCCATCTTTCCTTTACCAAGACAAACGGGGCATTTAACCTTTCTATTAAAAGATAATATGCCTTCCGAGACATCTCCAGAAGCCGAATTGACACCAAACCCTAATTGTTCCGTTATTAAGCCTAGTTGCTCATAACGCGTTCCAAATTTAACGCATTTCTTTATAATGAATAAGCTTGTCGTTGCAGCTTCACCGAACCAATTAGCCTTCTCATGGACTAGTTTTTCAAACTCTTCTCCTGCTGGGGCAACCCATGAAACTAAACCCCAATCAAGCATCGTTTTTGCGTCAAAATGTTCGCCAAACATCGCCATTCTTAAAGCTCTATTAACTCCAATTCTAGCAGCCATCCTAGTTACTCCGCCATTGGCAGGTAAAATACCACGGTTAATTTCAGGTACGCCAAAAAGAGCCCTATCAGAAGCAATAACGATGTCACAGCATAGAACTAATTCACAACCACCGCCTAATGCAAAACCATCAACAGCAGCAATTAAAGGTTTTGAGAATTGTTCAATTTCATCATAATCACGATGTCTGATTCTCATAGCAATGCTCATGTGCATTGGAATGTTAGGTTTTAACCCAGGACTAAAAGCAGCGGATAAATCTGCTCCTGCAGAAAAAGCTGGTTTTTTTGTAAATTCTTTTACGCCTCGCAAAACTACGGCACGGATATTTGGATCAGTTTCCATTCCTCGCAATGCTCGCGAAATTTCAGAAACAGTTTGCTCCGTTAACGCGTTTAATCTATCTGGTCTGTTAATTGAAATCACTGCGTAATTTCCATCGATAGTCCCTTCCCGAATTACTTCGCCTTTTTCATTAACAGCAGTAGGCCATTCAATTTTTAAGTGTTCAAATTTTGTTTCCTCTACCATTTCAATTACCTTTTTCTAATTTGATTTTTTTATTATTATTTTTTAATTTTGAATTCTGAATAATTAGTAATATTTTTTTTTAATTAAAAATTTTTAACATATTTTTTAACGAATTTTCAAGAAACTAAAATATTCACGTCTACATCATGCTTCTAAAAAATTGTTAATAAAATAAAAAAAAAATAAAAAAATTTATAATCTCGTGGATTATTTTCGCATTTTAACAAAACCGCCCGATTTCATTAAGGCACAGGGTTTTAAATAGTCTTTACCAGTTTCTGCTGCTAAATCTTCTAACATTTTAGACCATTTCTCCCAATTTTTTTTTCCGGCACCAAAAGGACCAGGCGTATTCATACCAGCCATGTTTGCTTCGTCAATGACTTTAAAACCAGTACATACTCCCTCTTCCAAAAGACGACATCCCTCGTTCAAACCGATCGCAAATGTGAGTTCAAGATTCAGCAAGCCCGCTTTCTTTGAAGTATCGGGCTTTGGTCGACCTTTACTCCAATCGTAGAATCCTTGAACTGTTTTTCGACCAAGTTTATTCTCTTCAACCATTCGTGTAATAACTTTTCCTGGTTTAAAGTCTGGTGAAAGTGTTTTGGCGTAATAATTACCGGTATGAGAGAGAGTATCAATACCTATATAATCAAATAATACACAAGGGGGCATTGGCATTTTACCTGCCGCATCAGCATCAAATTGTTCCCAAGGAATTCCTTCTGCGTCACATTTATCAAGTAAATAATTGAAATAAATTTGACTCGGAGCATTCATTCTATTTACAATAAACCCAGGTCTATCCTTTAACACTTTTGGTACAAATCTCTTTCCTCTAAGACAAGGCAAGCTTTCTCCAATTTTGACTCCGATATCCATTGATTCATCGGAGCTTTTCTCGCCAGCTATAATTTCTATTAATCTCATTAAAATTGGAGGATTGAAAAAATGCATGCCAATCACTTTATCTTCTCTACTTGTAGCGGAGGCAATCTCGGTTATGCTCATAGTTGATGTATTTGTTGCTAAAATACAGTGCTCTGGAGCATTTTCGTTGCAAGTTTTAAATACTTCCTTCTTCACATTCATATTTTCAATTACAGCTTCTAGAACAAAATCAGCATCTTTTACTGCACTTGCTAAATCTATTGATTTCTTTAATTTTCCCATGAGATTCGCAGTTACTACTCCCTCTCCTAATTTTCCTTTTTCTTCAAGTTTTTTTAAGCCTTCTTCAACTTTTGCAACACCATTGTCAACGAATTCATCCTTAATATCAACTAAAGTGACATTATAACCCGCCATAAGAGCGATCTGGGCAGCGTTATGACCCATAAGACCCGCGCCGATTATTACAATATTATTAATATCAACCATTTTTGTTTTTCATCCTTTATTTTATTTTAAAATTTATTATTTTTTTTTTTAGATTTTACAATTTATAGAATAATATTTTTTTTTTAAATTTTGACATTTTATTTTTAAAAAGAAAAATTTAGTGTCCAAAATAAATATACAAATTGAGAAATTTCGTGATATTTTTACTTTGAATTTATATTAGAAATAATTTGGATTTCATTTAAAAATCAAGAAAGCATAGAATTTTAGTAATTTATGGACATTTTTAACAAGGAATAACAACACAATTACATTAAGAACTAATTTTCTAACTTTTTATTATAAATTTGTTTATTATTAATCGATGAGAAGGATATAAGAGATTCTATTTGTAAAAAATCAGTTCTTCAACGCAAACATCTCTTTCGTCGTCATTTTCGAGAAAATTGATCTCGATTTTTTTTACATTATTTCCAAGTAATCTCTTAAACGCTATTTCAAAATATCCTTTATTTACACGACAGAAAGCTTTTCCGTGCTTTAATTTTTTTCGGTGGCGTATTGGTTCTCTTAAAAAGCAGTAGTTATCAATAATGATTTTAATTTTTTGTGAATCTTCTTGAATGTCTCTAATTTGAATGGAATAAAATTCTTTTAATTCTTGCATCAATATCTGAAGTGCTTCAAAAATCTCAAATTCTTCTTTATTATATTTTTCCTTTATTCTTTTTGCTATTACTTCACCGGGTCCTACACCTATTTGATATAGCATTGAAAGAAGGCTATTTCTCCCGAAGATATCGTAAATTTTATATACCATGGATTCAGTTATGATTTCAAATCCTTTTAAAGAGTTAATATTTGAAATTGGATTTGCTATCTTCAAATTTAATTTATTGATATCTTTAAATTTTTTCAATTTCATATTCTTAATTAATTATTAAATAAAGTAATAGAATAAAAATTTAATTTTATTAGATTTCGAGATTTATATTAAAGGAAAATAAGTTTAAAAACTATTTTTTAAAATCACTCAATCGGTTAAATTATCTAACACTTTTTCAAACTCTTTATAATCAGGAAGAGTTTCCAGGCAAATAGAGATATTTTCTAAATTTTTATTGTTTTCTGAAACATATTTTTTTATGGTCTGAAGCATTACATCTGCGCAAAAATGTGCGGTAAATCCGAGCATTTCTCTGGATATTGGAGGGAAGGTGATTGACTTTAAACCCTTCTTGTCTGCCAGTTTTAAACAGTTCCAAGTAACATACATTAATTTTTTTGCTACTGGTTTTTCTCCAAGTCTAGGTCCAACCGCGTGAATAATGTGCTTTGATTTCAAATTTCCTCCAGAAGTTATTACAGCATTTCCGACTTGAATGGAAGTAATTTTATTAATGATAGAATTACATTCAATTTGTACCTTAGCACCAGCGTTCCGTAATACATTTACCCTCAAAGTACCACTTGGTAAGAGTCGAGAATTAGTAGGGAGGATAATTGAATCACATTTTTGATTAATGAGGTCCCCGACTAAAATTTCAATAATAGTATTATTAATTTTTAATTTATTCATTAAAATAGTCTTGAATAGTTTTATTATGTTCTTTATATAACCAAGAAGCTAAAAAATTTATTTATTTTACCTAAATTGAATAATTAACATCTAATATTTTTTTACTAATTTGTCTACATTTCCTTCGACAATATTTTTAGTATTCGATTGTAATTTTCAAGTCTAATGTTAAAAGGAGCCGGAATATGGTTTTTTTTATTTGAGCCGTTAAACAGCCTTAAAATATTTCCATAACATGAATTTAAATTGATTTATTTATTTCAATAATTTTTTTAATTGCGTTTTCTACACTCTCGTGAATAATTTTAATAATTTTCTTATAATTTTCCCTTGAAGTGTAATAAGGATCGGGAATGCTTAAATTTTCCTTTTCTCCTACGAATTCCTTTAATGTGAATGTTTTTTTGTCTATATCTTTTATATTATAATAATCGCTAATAATATCTTCTGAATGGGATTCTTCCATCGTTAAAATCAAGTCTTGCTTTTCTAGTAAATGTCTATTAATTATTTGGGGTTTAAAATCCGCGAAGGTTATTCCTTTTGAATTTAAATACTCTTGCGATTCGGGTTGCATGTATGAAAAAGCATTAATAAAGCCTGCACTGTCAAAAAAAACATCTTTAAGTTCTGTGAATTTGTTTTTAAGATCCCTTGCCAAATAAAGCGCTGCTGGTGAGCGCGCAGTATTACCCAAGCACACCCATAAGACACGTTTAATCTTTTTCATTTTCATTTTCCTCAGATTTATTAATGTTAATAATCTTTTCAATGATTTTTTTTACTCCATCCTCAATAATTTCAAGTGTTTTTTTGTATTCTTCTTGTTCTAAATCAAAAGGATCTTCAATATCTAACTTTTCGGTTTCACCGGCAAATTCTAAAAATAAAAAAACTTTTTTATCGAGGTTTTTAATACTTTTAAATTTCCTTTTTATTTTATCAACATGCCGTTTTTGTTCAAACCCTAATATTAAATCTTGTTTTTCCAGTAATTCAGCATCGATTTTTTTAGCCCGAAAATCACTTATATCAATACCTTTTGACTCAAGAAATTTAATAGTTCCTGGGCGTGGTGTTTCGTAATAATGGAAGAGGCCTGCGGAATCAAAATTTATTTCTTTTAATTCCTCCTTAAATTTTTTGTTCTTTAGTTCTTTTGCTAAATATTCGGCACAAGGGCTCCTACAAGTATTTCCTGCGCAATAGAAAAGAACATCATGTATTTTTGGCGTCATTTTTTATAAAAGATAAATTTTATTTAATTTTTTAAATGTCATGCTTTTTTACTCAGCAAAACAAGTTTTTAGTTATTTATTACTAAGAAATTTCTCTTTCAAAAAATAATTAATGAAAAAAATATCATAACTTCCTAAAAGGAATAAACTTTAAATTTAATTATTTTTAAACTAAAGTAATTTTTATTAAAATTAGAAAAAAAAAGCGACTTATTCAATTGAACATTAAAACAGACTTTTTAATTGTTGGTGGAGGAATTTCGGGATTAACCTTAGCAATAAAATTATCTGAATTGGCAAAAGATTGCCAAATTTTAATAATTACTAAAGAAAAATTAGAGGATTGTAATACTTTTTATGCTCAAGGGGGGATAGCTTGTGTTTGGGATAAAAACGATAATTTTGAAAAGCATATTCAAGACACATTAATAGCGGGTGATGGTTTGTGCAACGAAGAGGTTGTAAGGGAAATAATATCTCAAGCTCCAGAAAGAATAAAAGATTTAATTGATTGGGGTGTTGAATTTACAAGGAATGGCGATGGAGAGTATGACCTAGGAAGGGAAGGAGGCCATTCAGAACGAAGAATACTACACATAAATGATTTTTCAGGAAGGGATATTGAATCTAAACTGATTAAAAAAGTAAAAAGCATTAGTAATATTGAAATCCGAGAAAATTGGTGTGCCGTAAATTTATACGAAAATAATTTTAAATGTCAAGGTGCTTATGTTTTAGAGCAAACGGCAGAAGAGATTCACAATATTGCCGCAAAAGTTACGATCATCGCAGCTGGTGGAGCAGGGAAAATATACTTATACACCACAAATCCCGACATTTCATCTGGAGACGGAATCGCAATGGCTTATAGAGCGGGAGCCACAATTTCTAATTTGGAATTTTATCAATTTCATCCCACGTGTTTATATCATCCTTATGCAAAATCTTTTTTAATAACTGAAGCCATGCGTGGAGAAGGTGCTATTTTAAAAGATATTAAAGGAAATGAATTCATGAAAAAATATCATCCATTAAAAGAGCTAGCACCTCGAGATATAGTTTCAAGAGCCATTGATACAGAATTGAAAAAGTCTGGTGAAGATTTCGTGTTACTTGATATTGCCTCATATAAAGATCCTAAATTCATTAAAAGTCATTTTCCCGGAATCTATGAAAAATGTCAAGCTTTTAATATTAATATAACACAAGTGCCAATTCCTGTTGTTCCAGCAGCTCATTATTGTTGCGGAGGCGTAATGGCGGGGATTGATGGAACTACGGACGTGAAAAAACTATTCGTAATAGGCGAATCGTCGTGCACAGGATTACATGGCGCAAATAGATTGGCAAGCAATTCGTTGTTAGAGGGGTTAGCATGTGCTCATGAATGTGCTAAAACTCTTTCGAATTTAGTACCTAATTTAAAAACAAAACAATTTAAAGCCTGGCAACCTGGGAATGCCGTTCCTTCTACAGAAGCGGTTGTAATTACTCAGAATTGGGATGAGATACGGAGGTTGATGTGGAATTATGTAGGGATTGTTCGCACAGATAAACGCCTACAGAGAGCTAAAAAAAGAATCAATTCATTATTAGACGAGATAAATCAGTATTACTGGGACTTTAAAATCGAGAAAAATTTGATAGAATTAAGGAATCTGGCGACTGTTGCAAAATTAATAATTGTAAGTGCAATCTCTCGAAAAGAAAGCCGAGGGATTCATTTTAACATGGATTATCCGAATAAATCTAAAATGAGCAGACCAACTATCATTAAAAGACCTTGGTAGATGAGATTTACTTATATATATAATTTTAAATTGTAATTCTCATTAATATGATTAATTTAGATAAAAAATAGAATATTAGATATTAAGAATTTTTGTAATTCACTGGTAATTAAAAAATGAGAATGGTAAATCTTGGCAAGAATATTAGGATTGAACGTATAATAGATCGAAAGAGTAGAAGAACAATAATTATTCCCTTGGATCATGGAATGAGCGTTGGAACAATAAAAGGGTTAGAAGATCTATCCAGCATGGTCGATAAAGTTGCTCTTGGTGGAGCTAACGCAGTTCTGGAGCATTCTGGGATGGTTGGAACGGGACATAGACAATATGGGAAAGATATTGGTTTAATAATACACTTATCCGGAGCAACTAATTTATCCCCTGACCCGAACAGGAAAGTATTAGTATGCTCCGTTGAAAGAGCCTTAAAAATGGGGGCAGATGCTTGTTCAATTCACATTAATATTGGAGCGGACGAAGAACCTGAAATGCTTCAAGATGCTCAAAAAGTTGTTGAGGCGTCAAGAGAATGGGGGTTACCATTATTAGCAATGATATATCCCCGAGGAAAAAAAATTAAAGATGAAAACGATCCTGAAGTTGTAAACATTGCTGTTAGAGCAGGAGCCGAGCTTGGAGCAGATATTGTAAAAACAAATTTTACCGGTGATATTGACTCTTTTAAATACATCGTAAAGAGCGTTCCCATCCCCGTGATAATCGCAGGAGGGCCACAAATGGACACAATTCAAGACCTTTT
>JAUWRB010000065.1 GCA_030610785.1 Promethearchaeota archaeon
GTATCCTAATGGCTACGAAATAAATATATCTGACGGAGAAATCGAGATAAAGGAAGAAGAGCAATTAATATATCTTAAAATAAAAGAAGATGGAGTTTATTCAATCACTATTACGCAAAAAAATTAAAATAAATAGTAATAAGGAACTGAATTCATATATCTCATCTTTTTTTGAAAACTTTTTATTCTTAATTTACTATTACTTATCATGAGTAATCATGAATCCGCCAATGAATCCCGTCTGTTTTACTCGAAGGAGTGTAAAAATTTTAAATTCATCTCTTTTTGATCTAAAAAAATTACGGATCTCGTAAATCAAATTGAAAAAACGGGCTCTTCCGCTCGCGTGAGTCACCACGACTTACTGGTCAAATTTGTTAACCGGGAACTTTTTGGAGAGGCAGGTAAATTAGATCGCAAGAAGCGCGTGAGAGGCTCGAAGCACAATGACTTGACGCTTCCGTCTAAAGTAATCGAATTCAAGTTCCGTTCGAGTGCGTTGGAGTCGTTACCCGACATTTTGAGAAAGGCCAAGGACATTTTCAGCCGCAACGATTTTATCTATTTCGGCTACCTTCGTAAGAGATCTAAAAAAGATAAAACCAAAATTATAAAAATTCAAGGTTGCCTATATTACTTAATAATTATCGTATTTCAGAAAGAGATTGAACCTTTAAATTTAAAGGCATTATTGAAAGAACTAAGAAAGGAGGAGATGATCTTTACTAAAGAAATAGCGGAAAAAAGCGGTATTGATTTGGACGATGAAGAATTATATGCCGTTGGCAATATGATTAAGGAGATTCAGCTTGAGAATGTAATAGCAGAGAAAGACAAGGAATTAGCAGAGAAAGACAAGGAATTAGAAAGTAGAAAATAATAATCTCACATCTAATTTTAAGCTAATGTACTTAATAATACTGAAATAGTATTATTCTTACTCCCATTTTAAATTCACGTGATTCTTTTGCGTTACCGCTTCAAGTCCTTCCAAAATGCTTTTTGTACCTTCTTTTTTATAAATCTTCATTAATTCTTCCATGGAAGTCATTCTTCCATTTTTAGCAGATAAATAAGAAAGAAGTACAACCGCAACACCTTTCTTTGCTTCTTCTGGAGTAAATTCTGGCTTTTTATCTTTTAAAATACATTCAGCAAAATAAGCATCTTCATATCCCATGGATATCTTATAATAATCCGGAAATGGTCCATGTTCTACTGCTACTGAAGGACTATAAAATTCTCCCTTTACCTCTGCATCTGGATGTGAAGAAAAGATTTGAACTGGGTTCTCCCAAGAATGATCTTCAAGAATGGTGCCTTTTGTCCCATGCAATTCCGTTCTATTCGTAAGTGGATGAACCGTGCTAGAGGAGATATCTACAGTTATAATTGCTCCACATTTATAATGTAATAGAACTATGGCAGTATCCTCTCCTTTATTAGAGGGGGAATTTAATGCCTTACTCAACCAACATTGAGCTGAATCAACCTCACCAAGAAACCAATTCAACATGGTAAACTTATGAACACCTTGGTCGGCAACCACTCCTCCACCTCCCTTGTCATAAGTAAAGCTCCAATCAACAGGATTAAAGAATTGAGAAATTGCATAAGCCCCTTCATATGTTCGACCAAGAAATACATCGCCAATAAATCCTTTATCTAATGCGTCTTTTATAAATTGATGAGCAGGTAGAAATCGATGGTTTTCTGCGATCATGAATTTCACGCCGGCTTTTTTAGTTGCTGCGATCATCTTGTCGCACTCTTCAAGAGTAGGGGCCATCGGTTTTTCACAAAGAATGTGTTTTCCAGCTTCAGCTGCTGCAACCACCATATCTTTATGTAAATAATGCGGAACCAAAATCAAGACAGCATCGATATCACTCTTAAAAAAATCATCCAAATTAGAATAAGGCTCCAATTTTGAATATTTAGCAACATTCTTTAATTTTTTTTCATTTATATCGTACGCAGAAACAAACCTCGTGATGGGATGATTGTTAGCTCCGAGTTTATGGAATCTCCAAACTGCTCCCGCTCCAATTATCCCAAATTTAACGATATCATTCATTTTTAGCTCTCACTTATCTTTTAAGGTAATATTTTTGTTATTTATTAAATTAATCAAAATTCAATGATTACTATTGTTTTAAGGAATTATTTTATTTCACATAAAAATTTTTATCTAAACTTGAAAGCCTCTCACAGCCGGATTTGGTTATTCTATAACAATCTTCAATTCCAATAAGTCCTTGATCCTTGAAATATTGCCACACTTCAATATCAAGAACCATGTTCTCTTCAAAAGCCCTATCAAGTTTTTTCATTGGACTGAATAAATGAATTTCTTCGCATTCCAAACCAATGCTATGACCAGTAATAATGCATCTCCCTCGCTTGGTGAGCGATTTATGGAATTTATTTGCATCGTTAAATAATTCTTTCATATTTACACCTGGTTTTATGTTATCAACACAATATTCTTGAACCTTAATTGTAAGTTCCATGACTTCCTCAGCACCTTCAGGTATTTTTCCAATCACGACTTCTCTACTAACATCAGACACGTAGCCCCTCCAAATAGTTCCTATATCAAGTCTTGTAATATCTCCGGGCTTCATTTGAGTACCTATTCCTGGCGCCTCCGGGTCTGAAGAACCAATACCTAAAGTTAAGTGGTCCCATCCTTCTGCTCCTTCGTCAATTATGGTTCTTCTTGCTATTCTTAATAGCTCATTATCGGTTATTCCGTCATGGATCGCATCAATCATGGCTTCTATTGCCTTTTCAGAAATCTCCGTGGATTTTTTTATGCGTTTCACTTCTTCTTCTGATTTTATTAAACGCATGTCCAATAACGCTTGGTCTCCATTAATAAAAGTTGCTTTCCGAAATTTTTTTCTTAAATATTCGGATTGATAACTTGGCATTAAGGATTCGTAGCCAATTTTTTTCTCAGATAAGCCCCATTCTTCGATTTTATCTGAAAGTTCTGACAAAGCTCCTTTAGGAGAAATAATTCCATTTACATCCTTTACCCAAGAAAATTTATCTACGCTCTGATATACCATCCATGTTATTAAACTTTCTTCTCCATCCCGACGTACTAAAGCTAAACTTGGATATTGATTATATAAGACATATAAAATTGGATTGGGAGCTACATGTAATGTTGGTAAGCCTGTCAAATAAAACACATTTACTGGAGTTGAGGCAATCAATACATCAATATCGTGATTTTCCAACGTCTCAGATGCTCTTTCCTTAGTAAATCCAATTGGTTCCATTTTCATTTCAAATATTTTAATTATAATTTTAATGATAATATAATTAGAATATTCCTCATTCAAATATTTATAATTAATTCCTTAACATTTTTATTTCTAATTTTCCAATGCTACTCTTTATTTTAAAAATAAATTTTTATTTGTTCTTTAATTTCCAAATAAAATGGAAAGTAATTCTGAGAACCTAAATATTCACGCCAGAACAAATGTCTTAGTTTTTGTAGTTTTAATGGCTAATTTAATTCGATATATTGGAGTTTCAATCATTCAGATTGGACTTCCTGCTTTTATCTTGGATTTATCTGGGTCTCTTTTCTCCTATGGACTTATAATCGGAGTTTTTAATTTAACGCAATCAATATTTCAATTTCCAATGGCTGCTATTTCTGATAAAGTTGGGAGAAAAAATATGATAATAATTGGCATTTTAATTTATATTATTGGAACATTCTCATGTTTTTTTGCTCAAAATATAATAGAGTTAATTATATTCAGGGCCATTCAAGGCGCTGGAGCCTATTCTTCCATTTTGCAAGCTGTTATAGGTGATTTTTATAGAAAAGAAGAGCAAGGAAAGGGAATGGCACTTTATTCCTTAACAATATCTGTTGGGTATTTGCTAGGGACAGCAATGGGTGGCCCTCTCTCTTTTTATCTGGGCTTCCGCAGTGTTTTTTTTATCACGGGAATTTTTGCCATAATTTCTATTATTTTAATCATTATTTTTCTTAAAATACCTAAACCTAAAATAAAAGAAAAAAACACGAATGAAGGAACTCATATTAAAAAAGAAAAAATCACATCAATGCTAAATGATATTAAAATCTTGTTCAAGAAAAAACAATATCAATTAGCAATATTAATAAATAGTACGAGATGGTTGCTGTTCGGAGGAATAACGAGCTACCTCACGTGGCTAATTCAAATACATTTTGGATTAAATCAAATAGAAACTGGTTACTTGTTAATAATTACAGTAGCCATTTATACCCTGTTCCTTTTAATTACTGGAAAATTAGTAGATAATCACGGAACGAAAAAAATGATTTTAATAGGACAAGCTTCCTTGATCATTTTTGGTTTTCTATTTATTATTGTAAGTATTACAAATGATTTAACATTATTCATCATCGCAAGTTTACTTAATGCAATTTGTTTTGGAATAATTCAAACTGCCGGAAATACTTTAATATTACAAAAAATTGAAGAAATCAATCCAAACTTGAAAGGCTCTGGCATTGGAATGGGAAATGCAATAGGGTTTTTATGTTCAGCTATAGGTCCAATTATAATAAGTATTTTTGGTGAAATCGAGATTTATTTACCGTATTATTTTATAATGGTTTTAATATTTCCTGTCTTTTTATTAACTTTAAAATTTGTTAATGATTAAAAAGTAGGAAAAGATTAGGCGTAGAAATAAATTTTTATTTCTTTTTTAATTTCCAAAATAAATGGAAAATATATCAGAAGAATATAAAAAAGAAAAAAAAAATTTAGTCAAAGTCCATGAAAAGTTCTAGTTTTTCTAAGGCAGCCATATCTCCTTTAGGTTTAAGTTTTCCATCCATGAATGCTTCCATTGGGTCAACATCACCATTGGCAATTCCAAGAAAAAGATCTGAGCTTACTTTTAAACTCATTTCGGCGTTTTCGTTAAAACCTTCAACGAGCTTTGCTTTTTTATTTTCAAATACTAATTGAAATTTGACATCATTGTCCGGGAAAATGAATTGCATCGTTTTGTTGTAATCTTCAAATTCCTCTGCGATTTCGGGATTATCTAACATTTTGATCCATTTATTTAAGGCATTTTTGATTTCTTCAGCAGAAGCCATTTAATTCACCTTTGAATAATGTTTAAGTTTTTTTCATTTAATAATTTTTCAATTTTTTCATAACTCAAGTTCTTTTAATTTCATTTTATTTTTTTCTACCTTCATGGGAGTTAAATCGTATAATCTCCAAAAAATTAGCGTTCCAAGAAACATGAAGAGCATTGGGATTAGACCCAAGGTAAGGTGGATTCCCCAGATTGCTAACTCACTTTGAGTATCAACTCCTCCAACAAATCCAGTTAAATCGTGAACAAGTGCAAAAATTATTGCTTGAAACACAATAGAAAATCGGAGTATAAACATATTTAAACCACTATAAACGCCTTCATTTCTTTTTCCTGTTTTAACGACGCTTTCGTCAATTATATCTGCGAAAACGGGGCGACTTGCCACAAATAATCCTGCGATGCCAATTCCCCAAAGAACGAGCACAATCACCCAACTAATTAGGTCTGCTAAGAAAGTCATTGGAAAAGTAAAAATGCAAGACATTATCGCTCCGATAATTATGGTTTTCCTGTTATTATTAATTTTTTTAATGATTATCGCCCAGATAGGAATAGAAAGTAAACTACTCACTAGATATGCCCCCATGATGATGGTTGAAAATATTGCGGGTAATTTTAAAATATAGCGAAGTCCATATTGTAAAGAACCAAGCATACAAGCCCTTAATACATTATAGCCAAGAAATAGAGATATATATGCAATAAAGTTTTTTTGTTTAAAAGTAGATTTCAAAACTTCTATCATAGAGGTTTTCTCGCCTCTTTCTTTTTGGTGTTCATGTGCCTTTAAATATCGATCAATTGTTTGCTGATCTTCTCGTATACCAGGAATTATGAAAACAGCAGCAATGAGTGCTACGAATACCAATGCCCAAGCTTGGTCTACATACGATTCTTTGACTCCATAATGAATTAATAATGGTGGAAGTAATGAGCCTGTTGCTATACCAAAATAACCAAGAATCATGATTATTCCAGAAGCAGTCCTTCTCTCATCAAGATTTCGAAATTTATCGGCATAAAGGGCTCCAAAATTGACTCCCCAGAAAGATACTGCTGTATCGAATAAGCAGGTTGAAAAAACAAGCCATCCAAAAAGAATCCATTGGCCTCCAACGGGATCGACATTAGGAGGTGAATATAAGAGTACGTAAATTAAAATAGATGGAATCATCGAACTAATAATCCAAGGAAAGCGTCTACCCCATTTTTTTGTGAAAAAGAAGGGACGATCACATATGAATCCTACTAAAGGGTCATTTACGGCATTCCATATTCCGTAAATGATGAAGCCTAAAGCTGTAAGCCAGCTATCTAAACCAATCTCAGCCTCGTAAAAATAAAAAACATATGCCCCAAATGCAATAGCGAAAACTTGCATGACGAAATCGCCTAATCCGTACGAAATTATATTGGATTTTGAATGAGAAATGTCGGAAATTTCTCCACTATACTCATCCTTATCTAATTGTTTATCATTCATTTTTAAATAACTCTTAAATTTTCATTTATTTAATAATTTTTAATTTTTTATAATTTAATTTATAGTTATTGTCAAGTCTGTATTTATACTTTTTATTATTTCTTTTTTTTCTTAAGTCCTTTTAAAACATCTTGAGGATATTTCGCTTGAAAAAATGGAAGGCTTGAAAAGAAATGACTAGAAATTCGAGTAATTAATGATGGCTGGTTCTTTATTAAATTATTCTCTTTAAAATAAACTCGGCGAAATTTTTCGGCATATTTCCAACCTTTTAATTTTCTTCCGGCAAATCTTGCGGAAGGTTTATATATCATTTTCAAGAGATTTATTAACCAAAATTGAGTTTTGTGACAAGAGAGTAATTTATTAATTAACTCAAACCCTTCCTTTTTAAAACCAAAAAAAAAATTGGGATTTAAACACGAATAAAAATAAAGAATTGGAGTAAAATCAATTAGTTTTTTGTAAATACAATGAAATAATGCTCTTCCCGTGTTCACATGGTCCATGTGGTAATATGACGTGTAAATTGGTTCAGGACCAAAAATAATATCGGGTTTTTCTTTATTTAAATAATTGGCAATTTTATTAACAAATTCTCGATTAAAATTAACTAGACCATCAACATAACCAAAAAAATCGATTTTATCCGGAGATATACCATGAATACTTTGTGCGTTGTATAACTCTTGAGTTCTGATTTTAGCCAAGAAATCTCCCTTAAATTTGTCGTATTGAGCGCCGGGGAGGCCAAATTCCCCCTTAGTAATTGACGCTATTCTAATATCGTGCATATTATTACTTTTTGTAGCAAGATAATGAATAATATGGCCGCATTTTAATTCTAAGTCGTCCGGATGTGGTTGAAAAAAAATAATTTTTACCATTTTTAATTCATATTACCATTTGAGTTCTTCCATTTGTGCTTGTCTTTTCCCTAAAATAAAAGAACTTAATAATATTAACGTTATTCCAATAAACATAAAAATAGCTGAAAATTCGCTAGGTGGCACTAAGAAAAATAATAAAAAATAAATAAATATTGGTGCAATTTGTTGTGGTACTTGTTGGATTGGAGATAAATTGCTGGCTTTACCAAATTTAAAAGCTTGCTGCATTTTAGCTATACCCAGCATGTTTACTAATACTAGAATTATTGAAGAAACAACAAATAAAATAAACTCTCCCGCGCTAAAGATACCTGAAAAGACTCGCGCGATTACTCCTAATAAAGGACTTATCCATAAATTTGAGAGCGCAAACATGCAACCAGATAGGATTGCTAACGCTATACCTCTTAATTTTTCGTTTCTTCTTTGCACTACTTCCAAAATGAAAATTATTAAAAATAATGCAATTGTAAAAGCGATCATTCTAATTAGAAATCCAATTTCTAACAAATTTGTATTTGATATATCAATTGATAATTCACTCATACCTAGTAGAAAGATACCTAAAATCATCGTGAAAATTGCTATAATTTCCTCTTTTTTCAATTTCTCCTTTAAAATCCTAACCGAGCCTAAAGCTAGAACGATTAAACCGGACGCCATAAGGCCTGGTATGAGCGCAGGACCTATATATATTTGAGCCAACATGTAAAAGATAGTTCCAATTCCCAGTCCCATTAGTGTTCCGGTTAACCATATTGGATTTTTAACTAAACTTTTCATGAATTCTGGCTCGTTTTTATGGTCGTTTACAACTTTTTTTTGCATGAGCGTCCCGCTGTAATTAATTATTCCAGAAATAATTGCAAACGACACTCCGAGAAAATACAATGAATCATCCATTTTTTTTTAATTTTTTTTGTGCCTATTTTTAATTTACTTCATAATAAATAATATTCCATCCCAAGCTTCCCGTTCTCTATCAAAAGCACCACCATGCTATCTCACATGAATAATACGTATAATATGAAAATGAAAAAGCAATTATAATTATCATATCACTAGTTTTTTCCAGATTAAAAAATTACTATAATCAGTTTTATCTTCTTAAAACTATTTATAACTAACTCACAAAGTTTCTAGGGTTTTTTTTTATATGTATTAGGACTTTTTATTATTAATAAAAAACTTTTGTATAAAAAATATTTTAAATAAAGAGTTTAAAAAAATTAGATTGAGTCGGGAAACTCCCCTAATATTTTTCAAGGGAGATTATTTATAATTTTTAAGTTTTTATTCTATTGTGATTAATTTATAATAGAATTAGAGAGAATTTACATGTCAAAAATTTTAATTACTGGCGCGAATGGATTTATTGGTGCGAATATTGTCAGAGCTGCCTTGGAGAAAGGTTATGATGTGAAAACTTTTGTAAGAAAAACATCTAATCTTTCTACTATTAAAGATTTACCTATTGATTTTGTTTATGGTGATTTAAGGGATGTTGATTCAATTAGTAAAGCAATGGATGATTGCGATTACATCATTCACGCAGGTGCTATATATTTATTCTCTCCAATGTGGTTTTGGGCAAATCCAGAAAAAATTAAAGCGTTTTACGATGTAAATGTTTGGGCTACAGATAAACTGATGAAAGAAGCGATGGAAAAAGGCATTAAAAAAGTTATTTTCACGAGTTCTGAGAGTGCGATTGGAATGCCTCCAGATGGTACTATAGGCGATGAAAAACTATTTGCCACAAAAAAAGAATTATCGGGTCATTATAAAATATCTAAGTACTTGGGAGAATTAATAGCGATAAAATGGAATAAAAAAGGACTCCCTACTTGTTCTATATTGCCTACTGTCCCTATTGGCCCTTACGATATAAAACCTACGCCTACCGGTAGAATTATCCGAGATTTAATGAACGGAAAAATGCCCGCATTTGTAGAAACAAGCATGAATATTGTTTCTGTTAAAGATGTTGCGATGGCACATGTTCTTGCTATTAGGAATGGTAAACCAGGTGAGAGATATATTGCAGGAAATAAAAACATGACATTCAGAGATTTTTTACGCTTAATCGCCGATGTAGCGGGTAGAAAGGCTCCCAATTTTGCCATTCCAAAACTATTTGCGATAACATTCGCATTCTTCGATGAGCTCATATCATGTAAAATTAAGCATGTAGATCCCAAAACCCCGTTAGAGAGCGTGGCAGCAGCAAAATATCGAGTTTTTAATCCTGCAAAGGCTTGGATGGAATTAAAGATGCCTAAGACAAATATCCGTGCTGCTATAAGGGAACAAATTGATTGGTTTTACGAAAATGGTTATATAAAAAATAAATAAATAATAAGAATTTAAAGAATAAATTATTAAAATTAAATATCAAATTGAGAACAAGAAAATTATGGCTCTATATGATGAATTAGTGAAAATCGTTGGTAATAAATATTGTACTGATAAGGATTATATTTGTGTTGCGTATTCAAGAGGAATCGACCCCTGCTTGCCTGAAATAACACCTCAAATTGTCATTCGTCCAGAGTCAACTGAACAAGTAGCAGAAATTATAAAAATTGCTAATAAATATAAAACTCCCGTCTTACCAAGAGGCGGCGGATGCGGTCTAATGGGCGGTAGTAAACCAATTAGTGAGGAAACTATCCTTTTAGATTTAACTAGAATGGATAAAATATTGGATATAGACGAGGAAAATCATGCTGTAACCGTTCAGTGTGGGATAAGCTGGTCAAGACTTAATGCCGTTCTTTTTGATAAAGGTTATTATACAGGAAATATGGGACCTGGTTCAGGACTTACCGCTTCAATTGGAGGGGGTTTATCTCATCATTCGGGTGGCGGCGGCGGATGTGCAAAATACGGAAAATGCACGGAGCATTGTATTGGGTTAGAAGTTGTATTGGGGACGGGGGATGTTATTACTCTTGGTTCTCAAGAAAGCAAGTTTATTGATAATCCTTTCATTAGATATGGATTTGGACCTGATTTAATGGGAATTTTTCTTGGAGATAACGGAACTATGGGAGTGAAAACTGAAGCTACTTTAAACATGTATCGAAAACCACCTTATTATTCTGGAAAGACATTTTATATAGAAGATGGATCGTATGAAAAATCTCAACAAATAGTTTTAGAAATGATGAGATTGGGTTGGTCAAAAGAATTGGGTATTTATGATTTTTTTTTCTATCCCCCGCCTTCAGTCATGGGAATAACGACAGACGGTCTAATAGAATCGTGGGGAGATATTAAAGGTGGTGTTTTTTTCTACGTCCACGAGGCTTTTGACGAACAAGTTTTAAATAGGACATCTGAAGTATTAGAAAAAATATCAAAAAAATATTCAACTCGAGAATTAGGACCAAGTCCAGAAAAAGGAAACATAACTGATTGGTTCTATGCGGAACAAGGACATTGGCAAATATTTCATAATCTTTTTTCATTAATGGGGCCAGATTATTTCGTTGCAACTACTGAATTTATTTGCCCAATATCTCGATACCCGGAAATGCTTCATAAATTAGATAAATGGGAGGAAGACCATCACGAAGAATTATTTGATGCAGAAGCTGAATCTGGAGTAGGACATGTTTACATGCTTAATCATAATTGTTGCTATTTTGGAAGTGGAATAAACGCTACAACTGACAGCGATCTTAAAGAAGATGTAATAAAACTATGGAAGGAACAATTACAATTTTTACTAAAGGAAAAAATGGTGCTTTATATGTGTGGACAGATTGGATCACATGTTATTGTTGATTCAAGAGCATACTCTGATACATTTTATAATTTCTTTAAAAATATAAAGAATGTCGTTGATCCAAATGGTATTATTAGTCCGGGAAAATTTAGGTTTTAATATTTAAAATAACGTGAAAAAAATGACCGAAAAGCTAAAAAGACTTTCACAATTAGAAGAAAGAATTCTATCATGCATTGGTGTTGGCGATTGTCGCAATGCCTTAAAGGGACCATATAGCAAGCCCATTTTAGAACTAAGTTGTCCGAATATGGAGCATGGTAGTGGCTTTGAAGTAAATTTTGCTCGAGGTAGATTTTCTCTTGCTAGGGCATTATTAGATGGAAGAATCCAACCTAGCGAGGGTTTGGCTGAAGAAGTATATCAATGTACTTTATGTGGTTCATGCAGGCAAGTTTGTAATAATTGTGCAAATCCTGACTTAATCGTTAATGCAAGAGAGAATATTGAAGATCATATCGATATATGGGAGCAATTTAGAGCAGACTTGGTTGATGCGGGAGTTGCCCCCCTTCCAAAACATAAAAAAATGTTTTCGCACCAAGAAGAAGAACACAATCCATATTTTGAAAAACATTCTGAACGTTTAAATTGGATTCCAAAAGATTCAAAATTTCTTAAACCCGGAGGAGAGTATTTATTTTTTGTAGGCTGTACTTCGGCGTATCGTTTAAACGATATTTCTCGGACCTTTTTAGAAATTGCCGACCAAGTTGACTTAAAAATAACTATGTCTCCTGACGAATGGTGTTGTGGTTCCGTTAACTTTAGGACAGGAGTTGAAAAATTAGGTAATGAAACTGCACAGCATAATTTCGAGATATTTAAAACTGTTGGTATAAAAAAAATTATTGCCACATGTGCCGGCTGCTATCGAACGCTTAAGATTGATTATCCTAAATGGCTTGACGATTGGGATTTTGAAGTATTGCATTCTATTGAAGTTATTGACGAGTTAATTCAAAACAAAAAGATAAAGATTAAAAACAAAATCCCAGGAATTATAACGTATCACGATCCATGTCATTTGGGACGTCATGCTGAGATATACGACGCTCCAAGAAATGTAATTGAAGCAATCAAACAGGATGATTTTGTAGAAATGCGACGAAATAAAGAAAATGCTTATTGTTGTGGTGCTGGAGGTGGAGTAAAATCGGGATTCCCTGAATTTGCGGTTGAAATTGCCGTTGAGAGAATTAAAGAAGCCGAAGAAACTGGTGCTGAATGGTTAACATCAACATGTCCCTTCTGTCTGATAAATCTCAAAGACGCCGTAAAAGAAGCTAATTCAAAAATAAAAGTTGTAGACCTGCTTGAATTAGTAAAAAACGCAATTTAACTTAGATTATTAAATATATTTTTAAAAGGTTTATTCAATTTTCAGTAATAAAAGTCATTCATTATCTAACCTTGTTATTATATCCATGCAAATTTTATAAGTATCGATTAAATTTTCGAAACTCATGTTTTCAATAACATCATCTCTAGTATGGTAAAAATAGTTCTTAGCTGAGAGAGGTACGCTACATATTGATGTAGCTGAAAGATTTTTCCTGCAAAAACTCAATGAATCAGTAAAAGCCATTAAAGCTCGTATTTTTATCCTAATATTAAGATTATCAGCTGATTTTTTAATTAAATCTATCATATCTTCGTTCATTTTCACCAAACCTTGAATTTCTGACTTTCCAATCAAGAGAGATCCATTTTTATTACCTATCATATCTATATTTATTATTTTAGCGTTCTTAATTTCGTTTAAATGTTTTTTTACAAATGCTTTACTGCCTTTAGAACCGATCTCTTCACAACCATAAGCATTAATCCAAACTTCAACATTATTAGGTCTATTTTCAGGTAAGTATAGACTTTTCGCAAGTTCGAAGCATGTTGCCACGCCTGATAAATTATCGTTAGCTCCCATGACGGGACGATTTGAAATCAAGAAAAACAATTGCATTAAAGGCACCGGAATTGTCAAAATAAAAACCCAGAAGATAATTATTTCAATGCTAAATATTATTTCCTCAAACTGAAACAAAATTAATATATTTTTTATAATCAATATTAACAATAAGATTCCGCTTAAAAATACATTCACGGCAATTACTCCAGCAAATTTATTTCGGAGTTTTCGAACGAGAGGAAACTCCCAATTTGAATCTACATGGCTCCCTATTATTATTAATGTTTTAGTTTGATTTATTGGTTTTATTTTACTTATGACATTTTGAGACATTTTTTTAGAAAACATGAAATCAATGATTTCTTTTGCTAAGCTCATTTCACCAATTAAAATGAGAAAAGATAAAGTGATTATCGCCAAGCTCAGCCAAGGAAGATGCCAATAAAAGACGAGCGTTATAAAATAAAGAATCATTGGTATTCGAAATGATGCTTTATACGCTCCAGGATGCGTGTAAAATTTTTCAATATTGACTTCATCACAATAATCTCTAAGTTTTTCTTGGAAAAATTTTGAACCTTTAGCTTCTTTAATGCTACAAGGTGGTCGAGGTCCTATCTTTTCGCAAGTTTCTAAAATGAATTCTCTCATATCATCTTCTAGTTTTTTATCCATGGTTGACATGATCGTGTTATTTTAGGTCTTTACTATTATTTTAAAATATCAAATTAAATAAAAATTAATAAATAAATATTTATTAATAGATTTAGTTCTTTCTAAAGAAATTAGAA
>JAUWRB010000208.1 GCA_030610785.1 Promethearchaeota archaeon
CGTTGTTAAGTGAATTCGGTAAAAATTTACTTCTCATGTTTATCCTGTCTTTATTTATTTCTATCTATGTTCAGGCTTTTTCCAAAGATTTTCTCGTTGCATTTCCAATTCTTGCGTTATTATTGATTGGAATTTTGCCGATATTACCATTAGCCGGTATAGCATTGTTTTTAGATAGAAAAAATATAATAATTAAATTCTAAATTTTTTTTTTTAATAAAGACAGCTAAAATAATTTAATCAAATAAAAATCGATATTATTTATTTTTTAAATATTAAGATATTTTTCGTAATCCGAACATAGTAAGTATAACGGCTCTTCGTCTTCTTCAATTTCAGCAAATCTTCCAACATTTTTAAGAAAATAATTATCAAAGCGATCATCGTTTACACTTGAGACTTCTCCGATTAATACCTTACCGGTTCCCTTTTTTGCCCAGAATGTGTGATATATATACGATGGCAAATAAATAGATTCACCGGGGGATAAACAGATAACTCCTCCTGCTTTCACTGTTTTTTTGATGCCATCAATAACAACAGAAACGGGGGTGTCTGCAAGCTGGTCATCTTCGGTTTTATTATAAACTTGCACGTTTAAACTACCTCCTGCCCGATTAATAATGTCCTCTTGTTTTTTGAAATGATAATGCATTGGTGTAGTTTGTCCCTCGTCTACAATCATTACCTTTTCGCAATAATTCTTAGTTAGAGTTTTTAAATCTCCATTACGAATTGTGAAAAGAATGAGTCCAAACTCGTGAAAAATTCCTTTTCCAAAATCGCTTATATCCCAGCCCAATTGGCAATCTATTATTTCCTTCACCTCTTCCCCTTTTTTCTTCCAATCCCCTATTTTCCAGTAAGCAAATTTTGGCAAATAAAATTTATTTTCGTTTAAAAAGTCAATAGCATCAAGCATTAGACTATTTATTTCTGATCTTTTCATGATATCTGCATTATTATTTTAATTTAAATCTTAAAAAATTATATCATATTTTCAAATCTAATTAACCATCCTTCAATTAGAAATCTTGTTTTTTATTGTTAATATTTCTTAGAAAATCTCGATATGTGCTTTTTATTTAAAGTGAAATTATTCTGAATTGAATTATTTAAAAAATGAAAAAAAAAAAAAAAAATATTATTTACGATTAGGAGTTGAAGATTTAGGTTTCGAGGATTTCCAAAAGTATTTATATATATGAATAATATGAATAATATGATTTATATGAATTATACGAAAAGAATGATGAAAAAAAAATGAATAAATTTTCGAAGGGAAACTATTTTTTTGGCTCTGTAAAGGTAGGTGAAAGAGGACAAATTGTTATTCCCGCTAAAGCAAGAAAGATCTTCAAGATTAATCCCGGAGATCAAATCCTTGTATTTGGAGATATTAACAAGGGATTGGGATTGATGAAGGCTACAAAATTAAAAAACTTTGCGACGAAAATATTCTCTACTTTCACGTTTAAGGAAGAAGAAAATTTTGAAGAAGAAAATGAAGGTGATAATGATGAATAAGAATAAAAAAAAGCAAAAAAAACAATCAAAAATAGATTTTAAATTCATGGCGTTTTTCTTTAAAATTCGCGATAAATTTAATCCACCAATGAGAAAAATAGAAAAATCAGAAATTAAACTATACGATCATGTGCTTGATTATGGTTGCGGTCCTGGAAGTTATTCAATAGCCGCAGCAGAGATTGTTGGATCTACTGGAAAAGTATATGCCGCAGATATTAATCCTCTAGCAATTAAAAATGTTAGTAAAAAGGCACTGAAAAAGGGTTTACAAAACATTGAAGTCATATCGACCGATTGTAATACAGGCTTAGTCGATAATAGCATGGATATTGTTATTTGTTTTGATGTATTTCATGGTATAGAAGATAAAAAAAGTGTTTTAAAAGAATTTCATCGAGTTTTGAAGCCAAATTCTCGGTTATCTTTTGATGATCACCACTTGAAAGAAAATGAAATAATATCATTAATAACAGCTCAAGGTCTTTTTAAATTAGAGGAAAAGAAGGAAAAGATTTACATCTTTTCAAAAATTTAAAAAAGATTAATTTTTTTTTTCTAAATTTTAATATTTTCTACTTTAAATACAACTTCAACTATTTCTTTTAGGATTTCATGGGTTTCAGTCCAAATAAAAAATATTTTTTTTTTAATTGGAAGAATAATGGATTTGGTTAATTCTTGATATTCATTATTTTGATTAAATAGAAATTCGATCTTAAATGATGGAAATATTTTACCAAATATCTTGATTTTACTGTCAGTTAATTTAACATCTTTAACTCCAATTCCTTTATTAATGATTTCTTCTTTTCCTTTCCTTCTAAGTAAATTAATAATGAAATCAATTGAATTATTATCATTCTCTATCTCATAATCAAATTTAAACGCAATGAAACCACTATCTTTAATAATTTTAGCATCTGGAGATAAAAGTATACAATCATAAGCTTCAAAACCAAAATTTATTTCACTTTTTTCTATAATTTGACTAATAATCTTCCAGCCTTTTTCAATTAAAGGTTTCAAATAAGGTTTAAGGAATTCATTAAGTTCCTCAATAGGATATTCCACGCTCATTTGAAAAAGCTTTTCTAATTTATCTGCTAATATTAATTCCAATTCTTTAAGATCTTTAAGTTGTCTTTCTTTTTCTTCTAAAACTTTTTTGATAAAATTGATTGGGCTTAGGGCTATAAATATTTTGGCATTTTTTGGAGCATTTGATTGTTCCGCTTCTATAACGCATCTTTTCTTAATTAATCTTTTCAAAAGGGAATAAATTGTGGTTCTTTCAATGGAGGTATGACGAGTTAAATCCTTAACATAAGTTCCTTTTTTACCATGTTGAATTAATGTTAAATAAATACGAGATTCCTCTTGGCTTAAACCCGTTTTTTTTAAATTATCTATTAATTTTTGTTCAATTTTCCTATCCATTAATTAAAATAATATTTAATAAGTATTTAAATCTTGTTGAAGTGTCATGACACAAAAACATTTATATATGTGGAATTGTTTAGTCACAATAACACAAAAAAATTTTACAAATGTGATAAAAATCAACGAAGAGAAACCAAAATATGGATGGTATGTCAAAAATCTTATAGTAGGATTATTAATCATGGGATTAATAGGATTAGTAATATTTATTTTAGGCTTATTATTTCAAGGATTTATGAGTGCCATCTTGCTAATTCTTGGAGCTGTTTTACTAATTATATTCATGTGGCCTACTATAGGAATGATAACTCTTAATCTAGTGCTTGGAAGCAAAAATAATTTAGATAAAGGATATAATGTGCTCGATGAAATAGAATCTCCACAAATATTGGATGTAGGATGTGGAACTGGCGCCACTGCTATAAAAATTGCAAAAGCTTTAAAAAATAGAGGCCATCTAAATGGTATAGATATTTATAACAAATTAGCAATTTCTGGAAATGCGCTAGAAACTGTAAAAAAAAATGCAATAATAGAAAAAGTAGATAATATAACCACATTTCAATATGGTTCCGCAACAAATATACCTTTTGAAGATGAAATATTTGATTTTATTAATGTATCTTCGGTATTGCACGAAATTCACGATATCAAAGGACGAGAGAAAGCAGTACAAGAAATATCTCGAGTTTTAAAACCTGGAGGATATTTACTTATTGGTGAATGGAACCGTACTTCTTGGCAAACAATATACTATATGGGAATTTTTTGTTTTGTATTTAAAAAGCGTAAATACTGGAGCAAATTATTAGAGAGATTTGGATTTAAGGACATTAAGTATGAAAATCTTGGTGGATTTAGCATTTTCACCGCACAAAAATGAAAAATAATTAATTTTTTTAAATTTATTTTTAAAATTTTTCTTTTGGTAAATACATTAAAGAATTGATTAAGTCCGTGACGCATTGAGCAGTAGGACCTAATTTATTTATATCAATTTTATCCAGCGTGTCTTCTGCGGTAAGTAAATAATAAGGAGATCTTATCCAATGAATTATTTTTAAATTACTTGCTTGAGACACAAAATGTCCAGCTTCTCCGATTGGAGGCGTAGCGAAGAAATTATCCGGAATTAATATCATCCGCTCTATCTTATTTTCTTTGAAAGCCTTTATTGTAAGAGCAACTAAAAATTCGTTTTGAGATAAAAATACGGTTCCTAATGCAAGGTTATTCGTAAATTTAAAATCATGTGTTTCTGGATCTTCATCTACCTCTTTTGCGCACATGTGCTCCAGATTAACATCAACCAGTACTTTTTTTAATAAAGTATCCTTATATTTACGGGCAAAAGCTTCTGCGCCGATACCTCCATAAAGGTGTCCTGCGGTTAATACAAATAATAAAGATCTCTGTCTATTTTTTTTTGGAATTTTAGACCATGCTCTTAATTGAGCTAAAACATTAGCAACTCCAGTCCCGTCTTCTGAGGCGCCTTTAAACGCAGAATCATGATGACTAGAGATCATTATCATATCATCAGTTTGTCCAGGTAGTATGCCCCAAATGTTATGTGCTTTTCTTGGTTCTTTATATCCTTCTAGAATTATCGTACCTTTAGCGTTTTTTAATTGAGCCAATTCTCGTACTTTTATTCCATCGTATTTTCCAACATATAAGGCAGGAATTTGTTTCATAACACCATCGTATGGGCCCCAATGACTATTAACATTCGAAGGGTAATCTCTTAAAATTAAAATGATTCCTAACGCCCCGCCATTTACGGCTCGCCAATATACAGAATCTTTTCTCGGAGATCCTCCTAATACTTGGGGGGGAAAATTTAACAATGCAAATGTAAGGATAATTTTTGTTGTTTTATCAATTGAACTTGTAGGATCTGAAATATAGTATGGTTTACCTAATTTAAACAATTTTCCAATCGGTAATGTGGGAAATTTGATATCAGCCACCACAATTTTATTATTGATATTTAAGTTTTTAAAATCCTTTGCGCTCCCAGTTCCCACATAAATTAATGGTGCGGTTATTCCTTTTTGACCAGTAAATTCGGTGTTTAAAACGTAAAAACAAGGTATTTCCGTTGTTTCTTTATCTGTAGAAATGCTTAAGCTCCACTTGGTTGCGACCCAATTAGTAATATTAACTTCATCTCTCTTCACATTTTCAAGTTCTAATTCTAAAAAGGTTTTTTCTATAAAATTTTCAATTTTATGGGCTTCGTCCGTACCGATTCTTCTGTGTGGAACGCTACAAATCTTCTCCAAATCTTTTTGAATGATTCTAGAATCAGGAGCCGAGATTTTCATTTTAGGGTCCTCCATCTCTAATAAAATTTTTTCAGATTTCTTACGAATTTTTCTCATTTTAGGGATTAATTTTAATAAATTAATTAAAAACTTTTTTACGGACATGCTAAACTCAGTGGAGGGATCAAATTCTTTTTCTTCCATTATATTTTCACTTTCACTTATTTTTAATTTGAATATTTTATGTTGAATTTATTTATTCCAAAAAAACTTATAAAACTATTTGAATTTTAAAAACGAGAACTTCTCCTAAGATCAATATTGATTCTATCAATGAAAAAAATTTTCAAAAGCGTAGTATTTCCATTTTTTATAAAAGATTTTCAATTTTTAATTCTAATTGATGATCATTAAGTTTTGTTAAATCGCCGTTAATAAGATTTTTTTTATACCTTCTTTTATCGTTTTTAATGAACTTTTGAAAGGTTTTATTGTCATCGTTAATAAATTCCCAAAATTCTTCGTAGATCTCTTTAAGCGACATTTTTTTTTTTCTTAATGATATTTTTTTCTTTTTTTGATCGTACTCCTTACCATATTGTACTTTTTTAGGGCAATATTTGAGAAAATTCCCCTCTAAAAATAAATCCTTAAGAAGATCATCATCGGTCTTTTTTTTAGCGATCAATTTATTTTCGATAACTTCTTGCCCTTCGACTTTTTTTGGTTCTAATTCAAAATCTACTTTTTGATATCCTCGCACTTTATAGTTTTTATCAACGAATATTTGGAAATGA
>JAUWRB010000249.1 GCA_030610785.1 Promethearchaeota archaeon
ATTTCATTTTCTCGAATTTTAATTGTTCCATAGATTTTTGGAGCATTCAGAAATTTGTTTTTTACCAAGACGAATAATGTAGAAGGTTCTAAGTTTTCCGAATATTCTTTATACGATTTTAATACGTAAGAAACGTTTGAAACATTCAACAAGAACAAGATATTAGTTGTATTTCCACCTCCTAATTGGTTTAATGATAACAAATATTTTTCAGGAAATAAACCGGCTTCAATTAAAATCTGAACTTTTCTCATATTAAGTTCATCTTCAAATTGTTCTTTATAGAGCGTGAAGTCAATCGAAAGCGAAGGAAAACTCTTTAAAACTTCTTTATCAAAAAGAATGCTTTTCCAGAAGAATAAGCAGTACTCTGCCTCCAAAAGATTAAGTGTAAAAATCTTTTGTTTGCCTTCAATAGTTAACATTAATTTTTTACTAAATGTGTTTTCTGTTAACTTGACAATATTATCTTTTTCTTCTTCGCTTGGCTCAAGTATTTCTTGAATCATATTATAATAAATTAAAGGTAAAAAATATCTCTTAGTATATTCTGGCGTTTTTATATCAATTATCGTTAAAATTATTCTTTTTGATAATATTTTAAAATAACTTAAGTTTACCTTAAAATCTAAATTTGATAACTCCGATTTGTTTCCAAACCATCTCCTCGAAAGAAGCCACTCTTTAAACTCGTTAAAATTGTAAATTTGTTGGATTAATTTTTCCTCAAAATAATCTAATATGAACATGCTTACAAATAAAAGTAATTCAATCTTAAATATGTTTATACTTAATAAAAAAAAATACAAGAGTTCAATTTTATGAATGAAAAAACAATTAACTTTCCTTTAGTTTTTCACTTTCATCAACCTATTGATAATTTTGAATGGGTTTTCGAGGACTGTTATATAAAGGCTTACAAGCCTCTAATTGATAATATTTTTAATTACCCTGAAGTAAAAGTAACTTTACACTTTTCTGGGAATTTATTAGAATGGTTTCTTAAAAACAAGCCAGAATTTATTAAAAAATTAAAAGCTATGACAAAAAGAGGACAAATAGAACTTATCGGGGGCGGATATTATGAACCGATATTTGCGATCATCCCAACCCGAGATAAAATCGCACAGATGAAAAAACTATCAGCGCTTATTAAAAAAGAATTTGGCTTGGATGTGAAGGGAGCTTGGTTATCAGAGCGAGTATGGGAACCTAACTATCCAACTTTTCTAAACGAGGCGGGTTTGAAATATGTAATAGTTGATGATAATCATTTTCGCTCAACAGGGATTTCAGAAGAAGATACGCTTTATACTTATATTACAGAGGACGAAGGAAAGTCTTTAAGAGTGTTTCCGATCAATGAGCAAATTCGTTACCTCACGCCATGGAAGCCTACATACTTGACAGTCGATTATTTAAGAAAAATAGCTGATGAAAAGGGCGATCGCATGGCATTATTTATATCTGACGCAGAAAAAATGGGTGTCTGGGGCTCGACTCATGAGTTTTGTTATGTTGAAGGAAAAGGTCATTGGGACGGAGATAATAAAAAACCATTTATTCCTGCGTTTTTAGAGCAAATTACCAATAATGATTGGATAAAATCTATAACAATGTCAGAATACATGGAAAAATATTCGGCAAAAGGACTGATATATATACCAACCGCAAGCTATGACAAGATGGAGGAATGGGTACTGCCAACTGAAATTCGAAAGAGCTTTAATAAAATTCGGAAGAAATTAAAGGATAATCCGAAAAAGAAAGAGGAGTATTTATTCTTGAAAGGGGGTTTCTGGCGATATTTTCTTGTTAAATACCCGGAATCTAACAACATGCATAAAAAAATGCTTCATGTAAGAGAAAAATTAATACTTATTGAGGAATTATTAAAAAAATCGAAAGACGATGCTTTAATATCTGTAATTAAGCCGGAAATCGTAAATGCATGGGATGAAATATATAAAGCTCAATGTAACGACTGCTACTGGCATGGCATGTTCGGCGGTGTATATCTACAATTTTTAAGATTTTCCGTATATACACACTTGATAAACGCCGAGAAGCTCATAGATGAGATGAATGATACTATTTATTCTCGCACGGGTTCTTTTATCTCCATAACGCCTATTGATTTTAATAAAGATAGTAAAATGGATATTCTAATCGAGTCAGATGTAATTAATGTGTACATCAACCCCTCCGAAGCTGGAACCATATTTGAACTTGATTATAAGCCAAAGTCATATAATTTACTCAACACGCTTACTCGATGGCACGAGGCTTATCACGATAAAGAAAAAGTTCAAGAAGAAGAGTTCATGATTGATAGATACAGAAGGAGCATGCTGCGAATGAGATTTATCCATGACGATGTTTCTCCGGAGCAGCTCGAAGCAGATGATTATTTTGAATTCGGAGATTTTGTTGATGGGGAATTTAAAGTTATAAAGAGCGAAAAGGACGGTAAAATGGCAATAATAGAGATGGAAAAAGTTGGAAGCATCAAAGATACAATTACAAAAGATTTAATCCCGTGCATTGTGAATAAAAAGATTCTTGTCGAAGAAAATAAAATTCTTATCTCAATAAATGGAAGATTTGATTCAAAAAACGATAATGCCTTGAAGAGGATTTTCCAAAATCTTAATGTGGCTGTAGATCTTCCATTTTTCTTTAATGGAAATCCAGAAAAATTTAATTGGTATACAAGTGAATTGGATTTTAAAGATAATAAAGAAAAAGACTTATTAGAATCGTTTCAATATTTTGGCTCTGATTTTAGGGCACGCGATGAAACCTACGACTTGACATTTGAAATAATACTTTCTAGTAATTCTGATGAAATAAAAATTTACAAATTTCCAATTATCGCATTTGCTTACACAGACGAAGGTTATAAAAAGATTTTTCAAGGAATTAACGTCACTCCTCGATTTAAACTCGATAAATCTTTTGAAATTGAAATACAATTAAAAATAGAATAATTATATCTTGACAATTTAGTTAAAAATCGGTTATTTTTGTCGAAAAAAACTATCTTTATATACAAGTTAATAGTTAATAACTATTAACTGCTCAAAAAAAACCGGATTAAAACCTTGAGAAATAATAACTTTGAAAGACGAAATGGTTGGATTTATAGCAATAAATCTTTAAAATACAGGATTGAAACTAATGAATATGTGAGAAATATCCGCAAGAAATTAATGGATAAAAAAATTCAGAAGTATTTACCTAAAAAACCTACTTCAAATTAAGATTGTTCTCATATCACGAATCAAATCCGTGTTTTCCGATAAGTGGCACGAATCTGACGCCTGTAATTCTCTTGCTTTTAAGGTCTTCTCCTTTTTTCGTGATCACGTATAAATTTTGACCGTAGCTTTTAGATCCCGCAGGAATGCAGAGAATACCGCCGTCTTTTAATTGCTTTTTTAAAGGAGGAGGTATGTTCTCTGGTGAAGCAGCCGTTACTAGAATTTTGTCGTAAGGAGCCTTTTCAGGGTAACCTAGAGTACCATCTCCATGAATTACTGTAACCGCGTGTTCATAACCCGCTTCTTTTAGACTTTCTTTAGCTTTTTCGACTAATTTTTGGTGTCTCTCAATAGTAAACACGTGCCCTGAATTTTGAGATCCTTCTGGAGCGACCAGTTCAGCACATAAAGCAGCGTGATACCCGGAACCCGTGCCAATTTCTAAAACTTTATCTCCTTCTTTTAATTCGAGATATTCGCACATCATGGCATTCATGTGGGGTGCGCTAATGGTTTGCCCTAATCCGATTGTTAATGGAGAATCCATGTATGCTGTAGATACAGCTTTTTTAGGAACGAATTTGTCTCTAGGTACTTTTAACATTGCTCTAATTACTTCAGGCTTGGTTAAGATCTTTCGCTTTATTAGTTTATCGACCAATTTTTTTCTTTTTTCTACAAAACTCATGATTAGTCTTAAAAAGTTTATGCCACGAAAAAGCACTCGTTAATAAAATCATTATTGTTATGTTTTTGAGCTCATATAAATTTTATCGTTTATTTCAAATTCTTTTTTTAGATATGGAGGTTAATTCTAACTGGTGAATATATTTTTTTTTAAAAAACAATCTTTTTTAAAAAGATTTACATTTGAAATCAAGATCTCCATTTGAAATCAAGATTTAGATGTACTTAAAATATAGCAATAGCCGAAAAGGCCTTCTTCGTAATATTCAATCTTACCAAATCTTGATTTGATGCAAGTAATAATATCTCTATCTATATCAATTCCTCCCGAAATATAAAGTGGTTAAAAAAAAAATTTAAAAGTCTATAGGGAAATTTAGAACTAAGCTTCATTCCAATCATTGTAAATCTTCCTTTTGATTTTAGAAGATTAAATATTGTATCTATCGCTTCTTTATAATCGGGTATTATTTCCATTGCATAAGTGCAAAGGATTGCATCATAAGAAAATACCGTTTTATATTCTGAGATACTTTTATTCACCAGTTCCATGTTTGTCCATTCATGCTTCTTGATTTTACCATTTGTTACTTCCAGAGATTTAGGCGAAATATCAACTGCTACAAGCTTTCCACTATTTTATAAGTAACTTTGAATAATTTTAAAATTATAACCTATTCCACATGCGACATCAAGTATGGTGGAATGAGTATTTAATTTCAATGTAGCTATTGCTTTTTTGCGATAAATTGAGTTTTCTGTAGATCTGCC
>JAUWRB010000089.1 GCA_030610785.1 Promethearchaeota archaeon
AGTAAAAGTAGATTTAAATATAAAAGAGGCAAACTTAGTAGCAGCAAATATGATGAAATAGAAATACATATAAAAAATATCTTTGAATTTTGAAGAACATTTTATATCTTTCCTTATACATTAATTAGTATTTATTCAACCAACAAAGATTAATTCATAGATTTCTTCTTTTTAAACTTTTATTTTTATTAAATTCATTCTTTTTTACCTAAAAATTGACAAAAATGATAAAAATTAAATCAAAAATGTATAAAAAAGTCTATTCTAATGTTAATTATATAAATAAAAATATACGCTTACAGAATAATCACAATTATTTAAGATTCATTTTTTAGATTTTAATGAAAAAGTATAAAAATATTTTTTAAAATAATCATCGTGAAACCTTTATTACAATTCAAAAAAAGTATAAAGTTTATACCATTCTTGAAACCGTGATGGAAAGGTAAATTCAGCGTCTGATTTCAATGAAAATTTAGTGAAAAAAGATAAGATTGATTTCACTTCTGAAATTGTTGGGTGTTCAAAATATTGCTAAAAAATTAAGAGAAAAACATAAAGAAAAATTAAAGAAAAAAATTATTTTTGTTAGACTAAACAAATTACCTACCATAGTAATTAGGTTTTCTTTATAGATGAATATCAAGGCATCTACAATATCTGTTGAAATAGGAAACTTCCTCCTTAATCTGATCACAAACTTTACTTCCAGATAAAATTGTTATCTTCAATTCCATTTTTTAAATATTCTAATAATAAAGGAAGAAACTTGAATGGATCTTTATCGTCATTTATTAAGGGATATCTTATTACTTTAACTCTCATTTGCTCTAAATCTTTATCAAATAAAGCATGATTCATTGTGTAAAATAGGTCTTCTTTAGGTTCTTTATTAATAAAAGTAAAATGAATTTTATTTGAGTAAGAACTTGCTATTCTCAGTAATCTCCGAAGATTTGGATCTGCCATAGATAAACCAATAAAAATACATGTAGAGTTGAATAGAAAACTTAATTGAACATTATTTTCTCTTGATAATGGTGTATTAGACAAATTTTGATAATCTACTTCGCTTATTATCATTCTTTTACATTTTCTCCCGCCTGAAAAGGGTAAGTAGCCATGAGGGTGAAAAATATTTAATTTATTTTTATCAATTAGATCATATTCATCAGAAATAGTGTTAAATTTAACATTTTCTTTTCTTAAATTACTTTCAAATGCGTCATCAAAATTGTAGTTAATAACTGCTGATAAATTATTTTTTAGTATTATAACCAACTTAACTAGAGAAATTAGAAGATTTGAATCATATAAAATTTCACCATTTGGATATAACGATTTATGTATCAAATAATCCCAGTCAATAGGTCTAATACAATTTTTAATTTGTTGAGCTAATATTACAAGATCAGTAGAAAGAAATTTTTTGACTAGCTCTGATTGATTATCAAAGAAATTATAGATATCCTCCGTAAATGCTATTGATAAGTTATCAGGTGGTATTGAAGGTTTTAATTTCTTTTCTTTTATCCCAAAAAACCAATGATTAAAAAAGCTATTACAAATGTTTTTTAAAAATCCATACCAATCGGGTAGACCAACCGATTTACTAACACCACATCCTAAGAAAAGAGTTATTTTATCAAAAGATACTTTATTTTGCAGACTTAAGAAATTACTTGCTGATTTTTTGGTTAAAAAATTTATTTTTTTTGGGGGAAATTTTCGTTTATATTTGTCTTTATTCATATTAAATTCATCTTTTTTCTGTTTTATCCATTTTAATAATAAATTTCATTAATTTTTTAATTTACCAAAAATCCATTCTTTTTGATACATTTTCAATTAATCCATCCATATATCTAAAATTTTTAGAAATGTCAAAAAAGTAAACTTTAAAATTTAAATTAGAATATTAAAATGTGTGAAAACAAAATGAATGAAAGCCCATTTAAATCCCTGATACTAATCTCACTAATTCCAATAATTTCAAATTCTGTATATAGGTCTTATATTAGGAGGATTTTATGAAATCAAAGAAGAATCGTCTTTGGGAATATATTTATGATAAATTTAATAAGAGTGTCAGTGAATTAAATTCTCTTTATAATCATTAGGGTATAAAAGGAATTAGGTTTCACAAGATAAGAAGGTTATTTATTCATTGTAATTTCAATGGTTTAATTTCACTTCAAGTTCAAAGAATTTAGAAGAAGATAGACTTATTTCCCTAAAAACAGCAAAAAATAAAGTTTGTAATATTCTTGAAACAGTGGTTGCACGCACTTTTGGTTTAGGTATAAATTTATACTTTTATCATCATAAAACGGTTAATGCTCATTTAAAATAATCTAATTAAATCGTGAAACAACATATGAAATTAAGTACTTATTTTTATGAAATTTTTCTTTCTCTTCCATATTGGTGTATATATTTCAGAAATAGTGATAAAGCTATCCAAAATTCCCAATAAGAATAGAGTTTTATAATCTTCTCGTAAAATTTCTTTGGTGTATCCTTCTCAAAATTATCATTAATAAAAGCACAGGAGTCGAACATCATTATATTTAAACCATTGATGTTTTTAAAAAATCGGAAGGGATAAGTAAAACATGTTAATGGTCTATATTTGTGGATTTTACATTCTAATCTATTCTCATCAAAATAATAACATTGGAAAATATCTTTCTTTTTAATAATATCAAGATAACCGTAATCAATATTCCAATGAATTTCTGAGAAAACTGGAATATTGATATCATTGCTTATTATATATCCATTAAGATCCCCGTCACCCTTTTTTAATAGCTCAAAATCTTCTGTAAAAATTTGAATTCCAATACTTTTAGATTTATATTCTTGTTCTTGGAAGAAACAACAACTTTCTGAACATCTCTTACATTCAAATCCTATTTCATTAAAAAAAATTTTTGTCTTATCTTTAACTAAATTATAAAAAAAGAAATTTGGTAGGCTTTGAATATAATGTGGATTATTAATATTTACATGGTTTATAAGTGAATTGAGATAAATTTCGATGTTATTTTCTGTTTGATTTTTTATAGCTTCCCAATTTGCTTTAAATTTTCTAAATAACTTATCAACATTCATTTCTTTTTCATTACTATTACAATAACATTGTTTTTCAACAACCCTAAACTTAAGAAATATAATCTCTTTTTATTTTTTTAGTTTACCTTTCTAATTATCCATCGATCTGAGGAATTTATTTGTTGCTTGGATAAAATTTTAGAATAATGAAATTAATATGGTTAGCGCAATTAAAGTTCTCTCATAGTTGTCATATATAATGCGGGAAACTTATTGTTAGGATAATTTTTTACAATGGTGAGATCAATCTTATTAACTAAATCAACAATATTAAAGAATATAGTATTAATATTTTCTTTAGTTAATATATTTTCATATTTTCCTGAAGCCCAGAATCCTTGATGGATAAGATAATTCCTTAATTTAATATATCCATTAGGTTTCCCGAATAATTTCTCCCATAAATTATCGTCAATATGAGCTATATCAATATTACATAATTTGAAAGCTATAGAACAGATTTCCTTTTGTTGAAATAATAAATCGTTCGTTTTACTCAATAGCATCTCATATAAATTGATTTTCTTTTTAAGAAATTTTGAGACTTGTTGATCCTGAGAAATTTTAAGAATTTTTGTAAATCTTGGAAAATATTTCATATTTATTGAATCCTTTGTTGTTATAAAAGCAAGTAATTCAAAACTATTTCGAAAATAAACTTCTATACTTGTTATGAGTAGGATTAAAAGCATTTCGTTTGAAGAATTTGCCCCAAATCGATTAAAGATAATATTTTTTGATTTAAGAAGTTCATATCCTTCTTCAAGAACTTGATAAGTAGACAATGATCTATATATATTGGTACCAAAAAAATAGTAAGCTGATGTATATTTTTTTTCATCTATATATATTTTGTAAAGTTTGACAAATTCTTCCTTATTATTAAAAGAATCCTTTATTATTCCATATTTCTCGAATAAATGTTTCCATAATTCAGTTAAGTCATTAAGATATAAATTATTCATCTCTTAATTTTTAAAAATGATCTCTTTAACCGTTCTAAAATTTTATGAATTTTAAATAAATAAATATTGATGATTCTTTATAATACTATTTATCTACTAATTTTAAATTATGTTTTTATCCATCTCTTAATCTATAATTTTCGTTTAACCGATTCAGGGAGTATTTTTTATTTAACCATCATTTATCATTTTCTCAATTATTTATTTAATAGTCTAATTTTTTTGTTTATTATTCTCATTTATTACTTTAATCTACAAAATTAATGCATTTTACCAAGTAACCAAATCTTATACACAAATTATTTTAAGAAGTCTTTAGTTATATTAAATAAGTAGGGGGATTCTTATTGATAAAATGAAATTTTATGATAGATTTAAAACACGAATTAACGCTCAAGTGAGATTATAATGAAATTAAAAAAACAAAGGATTTACTTAAATCTCCTCAATAAAAAGACTAAAATGATAAAAGAACCAAAGTGGGAGTATTTGTATAATAATCATTTGAAACAGTCATTGAATCTGTTTAATATCGCGAAAGTAAAAAGTAATGATCTATTCTTTCGAGATTCAATAAGTAGAGCAAATAAAGTTTTTGAAGGCGTTGTTCGGTTATTATATGATTTAGCAAGGTCATTAGATCATTCTGTTAAGGCTAAACGGAACGATATATATAATTATATCGACGAATTATTAAGTAAGGGTAAAATTCCAAATATTTTTGGAAACAAATTAGATGATTATAGAGATATTTATAGAAATCCTGAGACTCATGAGATTTTTAGTGATTTTGGAGAAAAAAAAACAAAAATCACATTAAATGAGGCTCTTGTCTTTTTAAATATTGGACTAGACAATTACAATTTGATTAATCAAAATAAAATCCCAATAAATGATAAAGATTACTTGAATCTAATTTTTAAATCTTTTATAGAAACTTTTGCATTGTATTCAGAGTTTTTTCAACTGTACGAAAAAACCTATAATGGAATATATTCAGAGAAAATCGATGTTTTATTAGGTTTAATAAGATATTATTATGACAACTCTCTTTTCATTAATGAATTTTCACTTAATGATCATCCAACTGTACAAAGATTAAGACCACATTTTAGAGTTGCATTATCCAATTATGAATTAACTTTTACTGTTATTAAAATAAGTGATTACGATTTAATGCATAGATCAAGCGTATTTGAAATAAGAGATAGGATTAATAATTATTTAAATACTTTCAGTGATCCATTCTTTTTGATTTGGTCGTTTACAAATAGGAGAAGACTAACAGAAATTTTAGAAATATTTAACGACATACCTCACTTTCACCTATCTGGTTTAAAAAGGAAAATTGAAAATTTAAATTCATTCTTATTATAAGTGTAATCTTCTAAAAACTATATTAGAATAATCGCTAACGATTCCCCTTGAAAGGAATTTTGAATGATGGTTATTAAGGTAAATATAAATTTATACTTTTTTAATCATAAAACGGTTATTTCACGCTTTTCTTTTTTGAAAAGAGAATATTAAACTTTCCCGTTTCATAGGTTTTAGAATTCTTTAAATAATGTTCTTACTTTTAAGAAGGAATTAATTAAAGCGAGCAGTCGAAATGGATTAAGAATAAATTTTTTTAGCAATTCCTGCTCTTATTTTAAAAAATATTTTTAATCTACCCTTCTTTTAATCTTCTTTTTTCATCTTTAAATATTTCTTTTTGCTTTTTTAATCTTTCACGAAGAGAAACGTGTTTATCATCTCTCATGAAGAAAATTTCTTCATATTTCATTCTTAACTCATCTACATCCACAACTTGCAAGCTTTCTAATTTCTCTTCCAAGTTATCCTCAAAAAATCTATTTCTCTTGTACTTTTTCGCCGGTGTTCCTATATAAATCCAGCCACTTTCGAGTTTTTGGTCCACTGTTGTAAAGGAACCCGCGCCTAATATGCTTTTTTCTCCAATGTGGGTGCCTGGCATGACAACACAATGAGCTCCAACTTTAACATGATCATCAATAATAGTTTTTTTAATTATTAAGAAATTTCCCATGATAATAGCTGATTGAATAATACTTGCTTGTCCAATAACTACCTTTTTACCTATATCAATGAATTCAGTATCAATCCATCCTTCAAAGAGTGAATTTGAAAATGTGGTTTTAACGCCAAACATTTTAAAACATATATTATCTAAAAAAGGAAATGGAAATTTATGTGAAAGCCAAATCGGCCATCTTTTGATTGTATTTCTAATTGACCAATATCTATAATCTCTATCTGAAGGATGTCGTAAGAAAATTCCTGTTCTTGGTTTATGAAAGATGTTTACCATTATTAAGAGAAACCTTGCAAAAACTATAGAAACTAAAACAGCTGTAACATACATCAAGAAAAATACAAGAGGAATGAAAATCCAGAAGTGAATTGGCTTCCAATCATATAAGAACTGCCAATATACCCATAATTCTAATAATGCCGCAAAAAAACTTACCCAAATCAGAGCAATGTAGAAGATTATATATCTTTTTTTTACTAACACGGAAGGAGTGAATGGTCCACATCTCAATGAAGCTGGTACTGACATTTTTTTTATCTCTAATAATTATTTAAAGCGCTCTTTTTTATCATCATCAATATTTACATCATGTTTAATTTCATATTTTTTATCATCATCAACATCTACTTTTCTAATGAATTCTCTTTTTGATTCGGAATATCTATTTTCTTTTAATTTAACCCCTGGAATACCGAAATATATCCATCCATCTTCTAATACTTGTCCATAGTTGGTTGTAGATAATGCTCCGATTACAGAATCTGTTCCAATAATTGTCCCGGGGGCAATAGTGTCTTGGCCTCCAACGACCACATAATCATCCAATATTACTTTTTTAATAAAAAGATATTTTCCTACAACCATGGAAGACATTATTACTGCTCCCTGACCGACCATTACTCTTCGACCTAATTCAACAAATTCTGTATCACACCAAGCATCATTTAGATGTGCTGAAAACCCCATTGATAATCCTAGCCATCGAAAAGCCCAAACATCAATGTACGGTAAAGGAGAGTTTCTGGTAATGTATATGGGAAGTTTTTTTAATTCTGTTCGCAAGCACCAGAACTCAAAATCATTATTTCCAACTTCTGCTTTGAAAACACCTTCTTTTGGTTTATGAATCATATTTATTATAATTAAAAACAATTTTGTAATAAATAAGCAACCAAAAATAAAAATAAAATTCATGACAAAAAGGACTATTGGGAGAAAAATTATCGTTGGAACCCAACTCATTGGGTCATTTTGTATGGAGAGCTCATGTTTTGTCCATTCATACCAAAAACAAGAAACAAGAATTCCACTCAACCAAATTATTGGAATATAGAAAATTAAAAACTTAATTCCTACATGACTTATCGCACTGCTAGTAGTAAAGTCTAATACAAAATCAGCATTCGATGAAGGAGTTTCTGGTTCAGGATCATTAATTTCCTCCACATTAGTATCACTTTTTTCTATTATTTTAAGTTTTTTGTCATTATATTCTTCTAAAGCTTTTTTTAGGTCTTGTAAATTGTTTGGATCCTTTCTAAATTTCTTTTCTTCAGCAATTATATTCTGAGGAATGCCTAAATATTCATTTATTTTTTTTTTAAAAATTTTTCTGAGAGGAAGTCCGGAATAAAAATTATCTCCCGTTACTGTGTAGTGTTTTCCTCCGCTCGCCCAAGGTAATAAGGATGAATTCGAACCTATTTTACATCCTGAAGCAAAATTATTCAAACCTGCAAAAGTAACGTTATCTCCTATGTTTATTTTAAAATAACTAATATTTCCAAAAATTCCATCTACTAAATGGCTTGTAAGAACACTGTTTACACCAATATAGCAGTTTTCTCCAATATCAATATTTTTATCTGCACAGACTTGCTCTTCAATGGTAGTTCCCTTACCAATTTTGCTTGACTTAAGGAGGTTAAAACACCAATTTGCTAACCATGGAAATGCTCCTTTAGTGAATAGATATTTAGGATATTTTATCATGAATGACCGGATATGATAATAGTTCAAAGTCCTGCTTCGGACATTTCTTGGAATAATACCATCCACGGTTGGTGATTTTTTCTCTGTTATTGCCCATAACCTTCTTGTAATAATAGCAATAAAAAAAAGGTGGAGTACATAGCATGATATAATAATAAAAGGCATTAATATCAACGATATTAATGGGCGTAATTCTGTAAATAATGAAATTATAGTTTTCGTGCCCATTACATTTGGTATGAAGAATATTTGGTAATAAAGCATGAAAATAATTCCGGGAATAAGAAATGAGCCAAAGTATATTAAAAAAAATGAAAACAAATACCAATGAAACTGTAGATCAACTTCTTCCTTTAGGACTTCTTCGATCTCTTTCTCGCGGCAATTTTCTTCAATCTCTACAACCATGTTAAAACCTAATTAAATAAATATTTAATTTCTTTTGTTCTTTTGTTTTCTAATCTCGTTCTTTTTTCTTTTGATTTCGTTCTTCTTTTAAATCATTTGATTTTTTTAAAATCCTCTTCTATAACTTGAAAGAAAGAACTTAAACTTTATTTGACAGTGCTACGGCATTGTCCAATTTTAAGATATATGTTTCATAGCTTTTAGAATTCTTTAAATAAAGATCTTACTTTTAAGAAGGAATTAATTAAAGCGAGCATTCGAAATGGGTTAAGAATAAACATTAGACCTCGCGTTTTAACAATTCGGGAAGTCATTCCTTTTATAGTGTTAAAATATTTAAGTTTTCTAAAAGAATAATATAAGAGTTCGTGTAATTGTTTAGCACTCAATTTATTCGTTTTAATGACGGGATCAAATACCGTGTATTTAGACCAATCTTTAGAAATGACCAGTCCTTGACTTTCTAATTCTTTTAAAGTGTCGCTTCCAGGAAATGGAGTTAATAATACAAAAGAAACAATGTCTACGTCGACATTTTTCATAAATTTTATTTCTTTTACAATATCTTCTTTAGTTGCGTTTAAATCAACGCCAATTATCAGGTTTCCAATTATAATGATATTATTTTCGTGTAATATTTTAAGGGCTTTTAATACTTTGTTAAACGAGAAGCCTTTTCTCATTTCTATAAGAGAATCTTCATTAATACTTTCAATTCCTATAAATACAACCCAGAATCCCGCCTCTCCCATTTTTTTTACCATTTGAGGTGCTCTAACTATGTCATCAACTCTAATTTGGGCAAAAAATTTGAAATCGTTCATTTCCTTCTTTTTTTTGCTCTCAATTATTTTTTCGCATAATTTTTCAATTCTTTTAGTATTTACGGTTAGATTATCGTCTACAAAAAAAATGTCCGTAATTTTTCGATTTTGTGAAATCATTTTTAATTCGGTTATTATTCTTTCAACCGGTCGCGGTCTCCAAGACCTATTATTAAAGACATGAGTGGTACAAAATTTACAAGTGAATGGACAGCCTCTTGAGGTTTCCACGGTTTCTAATCTGACGGTGAACATCTTATATTTATTAAGTTTTGTTAGAGATCTCATGGGAATTCTAATATTAGCATAATCTTTTTTATTCATTAGAGATCGCTCAGGATTGTGAATAATTTTTCCATTAGATTTATATGATATACCTTTTATGTTTTCAGGCGAACCCTTGATTATTAATTCTCTAAAGGTTAATTCTCCTTCTCCTCTCACGAGAAAATCGACTTCATCAACTCCTATTGTTTCATCTGGCTCAAATGTGGGATGGCGACCACCAAATACGACCACGCAATTTGGATTAATTTCTTTAACAATTTTAGCAATATCGTTGCTTGTTTTAATTGCAGCAGAAACAAAAACAGATACTCCCACTAAATCAGGGTTAAAATTTTTAATCTCTTTTTTTGTTTGCGCGTAATTTAAATCATTTACCTTAGCATCAAGAATTTTTACTTCAAGATCAAGGTCAATCAAATAACTGGCAATATAAGTTAAATTAATGGGAGGAAAATCCATGTTATAATAGTCCCAACCCTTTGTTCTATAATTTGGCTTGATTAATAGAATTCTTTTCCATCCATGATCCCTAGTTTTAATAGCACTGACTTCCATTTAAAAATAATTCCTTTATTGTGTTATTGAGAATTTTAAATCTTCCATTTTTTTTAAAGTACTAAAATTAATCTGATTCCTTATATTTCTTCTAATATCCTTAAGGTTAGTAAGGACAATGTTCCGCCATAGAAAGTAAGCTTTAATAGTCCGATAGATTCTTCTTGGATTAAGTATATATTTAAATCCTCTAGATTTTATACTCCTACTTAACAATTTCCTTTTATTTTTCAAGTTTCCCGCGTAAAAACCGACATGGAAGAATCCAAGAAAAAGTAGCTTTCTTAGAGCCTCAGCAGTCAAATTTTGAGTTTTAATCACTGGAGTTAACCAATTATATTTAGAATAATCTTCTGTTAATAGAAGGTTTTTTTCTTTTATTTCTTCGTGAAATTGAGTTGATGGAAATGGAGTCAACAATGTAAAACTTGGCAAATCAAGTGTTAATTCTGCGGTTCTTTTAATGGTAATAAGGATATCGTCAACTGAATCATTGAGATTTATTCCTATAATGACATTTCCCATGGCTATAATCCCATTTTCGTGCAATACTTCAATTCCTCTTCTTATTTGATCCATATTACAGCCTTTCTCAACAGATTTTAAACTTTTATTGTCTGTAGCTTCAACTCCAACTAGAACAAGCCAGAAACCTGCTATAGCCATTAATTTAGTGATTTTCGGATGTCTTGCCATCGAGTCTAATCTTCCCTGGAAAAAAAAATGTAAATTTTTCTTAATTCTACCCTCTCTTTTTCCTCTAATGATTTCAATGCATAGCCTTCCTACTCGTTTCATATTGACAAGAATATTATCATCTACAAAAAATATATCAGAAACTTTCTTATTTTTTGACACGATTTCTATTTCTTTAATAACATTTTGTACGGATCTTGCCCTCCAAGTTCGCTTATAAACCACATGAGTGCTACAAAATTTACACGCTTGCGGACACCCACGCGATGTTTCTATAGCGTCACAGTTCATGTTAAATATTCGATATTTGTTATTTTTCACTAAATGACGAGCGGGCAATTTTAAATCGTCTAAATTTTTAAGAAATGGTCTATCAGGATTATGGATCATTTTTCCATTCATTTTATACGATAATCCATTTACGCTTTCTGGAGAGCCTTTTTCTATTAATTCTCGAAAAATAAATTCTCCTTCTCCTCTAACTAAAATATCTATCCAAGGAGAGGATAAAGTCTGATCAACTGCTAAAGTTGGATGCCACCCTCCAATTACAGTTGTACATCTTAATTTTTTAGCAATTTCTGCGTATTTTAAAACATCATTAATTGCGGAGCTGACCGGAACAGTTAATCCGACCATATCAGGTTTAAATTTTTTGATTTTATTTTTAACTTGTAAAAAATTTAAATTTTGAGCCTTTGAATCAAGAATGACTACTTCATCTACGATGTCCTCGATATATGCAGCAATATACTCAAGAGCTAATGGAGGAAATGCGGAATCGTAAAAATCATAGCCAGAAGTTCTGTAATTTGCTACTAATAATAAAACTTTTTTCCATTTCATCAAAATTAATCCTTGTTTAAAATTAGATTTAAAAAATTAATGAGTAATAAATAAT
>JAUWRB010000166.1 GCA_030610785.1 Promethearchaeota archaeon
TTAAAAGAGAGAAGAAGTATTAGAAATTTTCAAGAAAAGAATATTCCAGATGAAGAAATTAAAATGATATTAGAGGCAGGGAGATGGGCCCCTAGTGCATCGAATCGTCAAGCTTGGAAATTTATTGTTATTAAAAATAGAGAATTCTTGAAGCGGATGGCAAAAACTGCGATTTATGGTTCTTTTGTAAGGAAAGCCCCGGTTGCAATTGCGATTGTTGGAAATATGAAAGAAAATCCTAATTGGTACATCCAAGATACTTCGTTAGTATCAATGAACATGCAATTAATGGCTTGGTCTTTAGGAATAGGTACTTGTTGGATTGGTTCAATGGATCGCGAAAAAGCAAAAAAAATATTGGGATTAAGTAAAGAAGATTTCTTATTAACCATATTGCCGCTTGGATATATTAAAGGAGATGTTCCAAAACCAACGCTTAGAAAGGATTTAGATATAATTTCTATAGAAATTAAATAATTTCCTTTGTTTTATATTTTTTTATTGTAATTTATAATAAATCATTTCTTCTTAGCATGTTTTAATAATTCTTCAATAACTTCTTTTCCACGACGGCGTTTATCTCTTTCAGGGCAATGACTACCATCAGGATAATAAAAATATTTTCCGTTTTTAATTTCATGATCGGGTTCCAAGCAGAGTCCCTTCCATGGGTCCAATCCACCACACACATAAATTAAAGGAACTGATAACTTTTCGAATGAAGCACGAGGAGACCATTCTGGACCTTTAATAACAAGTGGTTCTTCGTGAAACAACGCTAAACTCTCTTCAATAAAATCATCACGTGTCCGCGTGAATACTCCATTTGGGTTCTCCGAAATCTCAAAAACACCTGTTTCAGTACACTGCTGATAACGCCACACGCGCCAAGTGTATTTTCCTGTCAATGCTTCTTCTCGACTTAAAGTTAACTTGGCATTTGATGTAGCGTATTGCCATCCTTCACCCTCAGCCATCTCATTATCGATTTTATGAATTTTTTCCAACAATTCCTCGGTCGGGAGGTTTACATAATCTTGGAACACGGATTGAGCTCGTTTTAAAACTTCTCTCTGAGCTAATCCATGACAAGCTGCAATTAAGAATTCCCTATTTAACCAATTTTCGTCAAATAATTCTTTTGGCTCAAGGTTTTTAATATGCTTAATAAAGCCATTGTAAAGTTTTTCACCAAAGTTTATCCTCATCTGATGGTCGTAAGTATCCATAATAAAAGGCCAATCAATAACACCGCTAGAAGATAATATTACCTTAACATCGTTAGAATATTTGGCAGCAAAATCAATTACTAATCCTCCGCCATAGCTATAACCTGCTCCCATCCAAGGACCATTATATTTCTCCTTAAGCGTCTGAATCACTTCGTGATAATCAGCAAGAACTTGATTAATTCTTATATATGATGGAATAGATTGATCGTTCTCAAGCGAGATGCTATGGCCATAACCACGATGTTCGGCTTGTATATAAATAATGTCATTTCTTTTTCCATACATCTCATAAAACATTAGGAGCATTTCTTCGTTAAGGTCATGCTCATTTCCTAAGTGAAAAAAAACTGGGGCGTTAGAAGGAGTACCCTCAGGAATGAGAATATCAATATGTTGATTAAATTCCGGACCATTAGGATCTGAATGGTCAATTGGCTGTGCTATAACTTCATGAATGAAATGAAATTTTTTATTATTATTCTCTATCATAATATCTTTCTCTTTTAAAATTAAAATTAGAATTAAAAAAAGTTAATAAAAGAATTTAATTAATAATTAAAAATATATCTAAAAAAATAATACATTATCATCTAAATCTTAATCGTCAAATCTTCAAGTGTTTCAGGAGCTCGAGTTAACTTTTGATATCCTGAATCCGTAATCAAGACAGTATCAGAATGACGGAATCCTCCAATACCGGGTATATAAATTCCGGGTTCAACGCTAACTAACATGCCCTGTTCGAGCGGTCGGTCATATCCTTCGGCAATATAAGGCGCTTCGTGTCCCGTTATTCCTAATCCGTGTCCTGTGCGGTGGAGAATATAATCACCATATCCCCGTTCAGTAATAAATTTCCGTACTTTTATATCTATATCGCTCATTATAGTACCAGGCTTTAAAAGGTCGTATGCTATGGCTCTTGCCTCAAACATCGTTGCAAAAGGTTTTTTTGCCTTTTCAGGAACATTCCCTAAAAAGAAGGTTCTCTCAATTTCTACACCATATCCGTCTACTTGAGCCTGGACAATTGAGACATGAGGGCCCCCTTCTTCCATTTCAGCAAAAATATGAGGGATTAAATGTGGGTCGTGTGATATTGATGGTGGCCAAACAGCTCCAGTAGTCTCAGTAGCTTTAAAATTAGCATTAGGAATATCTTGAACTATCTTGGATGTCATGGCATTTGTTACTTCTCGGTATAAAGCGAATAGGAGCACTTTAGGACGGCACTTTTTAAGCAAGACTTTATGACCCTTATTTACAACGCGGCACGCGTGTATAGTCCTTCCAATTTCATATTCAGACTTTATGATGCGAGCTTCCTCAACGATTTCTGAAACGATTTTTTTTCCGGGAGTTTTATTGGCAATCCCCATGGGCATTGCTGGTTCAATTCCTACTTTTGAGTCTTTTTTAATAAGTTTTTGATAATAATCGTACCAGTTCTCACCACTTCGTGCCGGAAATTCGTAATAAGTAATAGAATCAACATCTATTAACGCTCTCTGTTCAAAATGTCCTTTCTCTAAAAGAGGAATCAACATTTTTGGAAGTCCCTCCTTCGGTATTACGAGAATGAACGGGCGTTCGTGAACGTAAAAAGCAAAATTAGTTAAATAATAGATGTTTACAGGATCAAACGAGATGAAATAATCTAAATCCTGTTGTTTCATCAAATTTCGAACTTTTTTTAAGCGGTTAGATAGCTCTTCCTTGCTTGGTGGTGCTGTTATTGCTTTTAATTTAATGCTCATTTGTTTTTCCTTCAAATATTATTATTTTCTAATAATAATTAAATAAATATTTTATATTTATTTACTTATAGAAGAAATTTTAAAGAATATTTTCATTTTAAAGAAACAATGACTTTTGGATATTTTGGTTTAGTACTACACGGACACATGCCTTATTGTAAAAAATCAGGCGTTTGGCCAGCAGGCGAGGAATGGTTACTAGAAGCCATGAATGAAACTTACATTCCGATGCTTAATATCTTAAGGGAACTTAAAGAGAAAGGAATAAAGACAGCAATTACTATAAATATAACGCCAATATTGGCAGAACAATTAGCTGACGAATACATGAAACAAAGATTTACTGAATACATGGATGCCTTAATATCTCGATGCAAAAACGATATTGAACGATTTAAAAACCACCCGAAAAGAAAAAAAATTTCAGAGTTTCATCTAAAAAATTGTATACACGTTCTCGATACTTTTTATCACAATTATTACAGGGATGTTTTAGGCACATTTAAATGGCTCCAAGATGAGGGGATGGTCGAATTAATAACTTGTGCTGCTACTCATGGATTTCTACCATTATTAGAAAGTGATTCTGGAATTTTTTCTCAAATTCAACTTGCTGTAGATACTCACAAAAAATATTTTAATAAAGAACCTAAAGGTATTTGGATACCAGAGTGTGCTTATCGCCCTAAAGAGCATAAAAATGGAAAGTTTAGAGAAAGCATTGATTATTGGTTAAATAATTCGGGTTTAGAGTATTTTTTTATCGATTCTCATGGAATATTAAATGCTGAAATGATGGAACAAAAGAATAAAATTGGTTTAAACACCAATTTCGGCTATAAATTAGAAACAGGCGTTTCCGTATTTGGAAGAAATAAAAAAACTAGTCGACAAGTATGGGATGCCAAAATTGGGTATCCCGGAGATCCTTTTTATCGCGAATTTCATAAAAAAGACTCTGAATCGGGTTTTCATTATTGGAGAATAACGGATAAGACCTTAAAAACAGATAAAAAAGAATTATATGATATAATTATGGCTCAAGAAAGAGTCAAATTTCACGCTAATAATTTTATTTCAATCATGGAAGAAGAACTAAACGCTTTTATTAATAAGTACAATAAAAAAGGAATAATTATTTCTCCTTACGATTTTGAACTTTATGGTCATTGGTGGATGGAAGGGATTGATTGGTTAAAGAAAATTTTTGAATTAATTTCTTCTAATAATAATATAGAAATGATTACATTTTCTGAATATGTATCTCAATATAAAGATGATTTTTCGATAATTAAGATGAAAGAGAGTAGTTGGGGTGAAGGCGGACACTTTCAAGTTTGGAAGAATCAAGAACATGCCTGGATATGGCCATATATTAGTGGATCTATTAAAGAATTGGAGAATGTCTTAAAAATGAATTCAAATCCAACTGAATGGGAATTAAGAATATTAAAACAAATAGCACGAGAACTATTACTAATGGAAGGAAGTGATTGGCCATTCCTTCTCTATACAAGACAAGCTAAAGAATATGCTAATCAAAGATTTCATCATCACCACCAGAGATTTCTAAAGTTAATCTGGGCAGCAAAAGATTTTAGCGACAAAAGCCGAATTAATTTAAAAGCATTAGAAGAAATAGAATCAATAGATTCATGCTTTCAAGATCTTAATATAGATTATTTTAAAAAAATTTAATTAATTCCCTTTCAAGATATTTTATTTTATAAGCACATTTATTGCTTTTTCAGGACAATTTTCGACACATAAATTGCAACCAATGCATAAAATTGGAAAGATGGGCACAATTTTCCAATTTTTAGGATCGTGGTAATCTTCATCAGTAAAAGTAAGAACGAAGACTACTGGCTGACAAATATTAATGCATGCTCTACAATTTTCAGGAGTAATACATTTTGAATAATCTATATTGATTTTTATTTTCTTCATTAATACATGCCTCTCGTAATTGGAATTTCATCTCTATCTACAAGTCTAATCGCTTGTTCTTCACATGATTCCTTACATAATCCGCATCCAAAACACCTTTTAGCATCTATTATCGGTCTATTTATTGATGACGAAAAATTTATTGCCCCGAATTGACAACGGGAAACGCATTTACCGCACCCAATACATTTATTAGGGTTTACTACAGCAATATATTCTCCTTTTAAAACAGTTTTGATACCAAAATCCAGCCTTGTTCTAAGTCCTAAACATTCTGGATATTCACACGAACATATTGCAGCTATATATGGTATGGGCCCCCACCAAATCGTATGAACCTTTCCTTCTTCATTCATATTGTTTAAAAAAGCTTCAGCTTTATCGGAGTCTAAAATTTCAAGTCCATTTTCAGGAATAAACCGCGGGAGTTTTGGAAGAACTTCTGCTAGAGCTGTAAAGCCCATACAACTTTCTACTTTTATACCACGATGCATGTACCGACAAGGACACAACGCTTTAATTCTGACATCTGCCAAGTTAGTGGTTATTAACTTTGCCTCTTCAAGAGGAATAACCTGTCCAAAATGACCTTCTGCAATTCTAGGATTTGGATTTTTTTCCTTTTCGAGCTTTTTATTAACCATCCACTTAATCATCCTTCCAATAATTGGAATCTTAAGCCTATATCCGATGGTATTATTTATAGACATGCCCATTGCTTTTCCTAAATATATTCTTTCAAGATTTCCCCATAAAACTTCTAAATAATCGCGAGTATATTCATATTTCTCATCAGCTTCCTTTAAATAGTTGCGAGCGTTCAAATACCATTTACCATTTGCGCCATGTTGAAGGCAATATTTACAAATATTACAACACCTTATTCTAATATTAATTATTTTTGATGTTAATTGAATTGCAATTAAATCAAGGTTATATTTATACTCTCTATTTTATTTTTTTAAAAATCATGAATTATTCAATACAAGTTTTAAAATATTTTTAAACCATGTTAATCAAATATTTCAAATTATGCGTGATTAGATTAAAATAAATGAATAGGTACGGTAACCATGACAATTAATTATCTTAAAATATAACCGCCGTTTTTTGGCATGATTAATTTGTTTTTTAAAAATTTTTGGAAATGCTTTTGAATCATTATTTTTTCGGCTATAAATTCGTATTCTTTCTCAATTTTGCTATAGTGTTTATAAATAATGTTTTTCTTTAACAAATCTTCAATTTTTATCGAATTATTTTCTGAAAAATTACTTAAAATTTTTTCGTCCCGTTCACGTATTCTCGATAAATAAGCGTCCAATTCATTTTTAATTTGTCTCACTCCTTTATAAATTCCTTTATGACCGGAAATTGCTATTTCTATATCTAAATTTTTCAATTTTTCAATTGATTCCTCAAAATCAATTAAATTTGAATCAATACACCCATAAAACGGAAATCTTGATAGATCAATGTCCGCTAAAAACGCAATTTTAGTATTTAATTCGTAAAAACAGCAATGTCCCGCCGTATGCCCAGGAGCATGAATTATTTTCAATTTTAAATTTTCACCTATATCAATTATTTCGTTATCTTCTATTGTTTTATCAATTTTAGTATTTTGTAATCCAAAGACATCCATGAAAGGTTGAAATAATTCTTCAGCGGGCGTGTTTAAGATTGCATAATTTATTGAGAGTTTAGTGACATCTTCTATAATTGGTTTATCTTTAGCGTGACTTAAAAATCTCGCATTTTTTAGCAAGCGATTACCAGAAATATGATCCTCATGGTAATGTGATGAAATTACATTATTTATGGTATATTTTTTTCTTAATGATCTAACACGCTTGCTTGAGATACCTGTATCAATTAAATAATCTCCAATTAATAAAGAATGTGAATATGGATATCGTCCATTCATTTGTCCTTGAACAAAATAAATCTCCTTGAATTCTTCTGATAATCGTTGCATCATTTTTAACAATTGAAAGAATCAAAATTTTAAATATCTTAACTTTTTGTTTTTTAATTCAAGATAGCATTCGATTAAAAAAATTATATTAAAATTTAAAGATTTATTTTTCGATTAGTTTAAATGCTAAAATATAGAATTAATCTAGGTGTCACAAGAAATGTGGTATGAATGTCCCAATTGTGGTAGTAAGAGAACACCCAAAATTGTGAATTATTTCCCTCCTAAAAAAGTACAATGTTTAGATTGTTTAAAAGTGGATACAGAAAAACAATTCATTAAAGAAGGAAGAAATGTATCAATTGACGTTCTTAAGCAATACGTTGAGAATCAAAGGAGGAGAGGTGCTCTTGAACATTAATAAAGCAATTAAGATTCGGTTGTATCCCACCCAACTCGAGCGGGAGCTGTTAAATAAGACGTTTGGTTGTTGTCGTCTTTTATGGAATCTGATGCTTGGAGAACGCAACACCGTATATCAGCAACTTAAAGAAGACTCTGAAGCATTAAAAGAATATAAGTATAAAACGGAAAAGGAGTATAAACAAGAATTTGAATTCATGAAAGAAGTAGATAGTAAAGCCTTACAATCTACTACTCGGCACCTATTAGGAGCCTTTCAAAACTTTTTTAAGGGCTTAAAGGAGGCTCGAAGAGTGGGGTATCCGAAGTTTAAATCAAAGAAAAATAAACAAATAAAATACTGGTAGTATAATTTATGGGCAAACACGGTAATATGATTCTTCTTAAAGAAGATAAAAATAAAACCATAGAAACCGCTATAAAACTAATAGATTTCAATATCAACAGGTACCGGGAGATTATGCC
>JAUWRB010000137.1 GCA_030610785.1 Promethearchaeota archaeon
ACGCGTTGGAGTATTTTGGAAGCAGGACTTATTACAACTTCTTTTTTTCTAGCATTCTCGGCGTTCTTGAGCATGTTCATCGAATCTGCTAAAGTATTTGTCACTTTTTTTTCCTTTTTTTTCCTTTTTTTGAATGTTAAAATTAGTTAATCCTTAAATTTTAATTTTATTAATTTTTGTTCTTGAAAAACATAAAAATTAACAGTTGAAAGTTAAAAACTTAATTTTTAGGTATTAACAAAAAAAAAAAAATTATTTCAATTTATAAGGTTCTAAAATACTTTTAATAAAATAACCTTCCTTTAGTTTAAGATTAAAATGTGAATTAATTATTAGTTAATAATTCTGCTTTTACTTCAATTTAAGTTTTTAGAGATTATTCATACCGACGGAATCCAATTTCCTTACCAATTTCATAAAAGCATCTTCGACAGATATATAATCCATATCTTCTAATTACTCCTCTATGGGTATGACACCTTCTACACTCACGCTGTCCTTTTCCATATTTTTTTGATTGAGGCATTTTTTTCTCCCATTTTTTAATTTAAAAGTATTCTAATTCTAGTTTTTTTACAATTGAACAATTAAATATCTCTTTTAGGAAATATTGAGCTTCCGCACGGGAAACATAATGATGATAAGGGATCTTAGCGCTCTTGGGCTTCTTTCTATTCTTTACCCTCATTCCTGGTCTAACTATTCGTCCGCACACGTCCAATCCAAATATTCCGATTTCGTTATCGTACTCGATACCTGGAATTGTGATATGTTCTACAATCCCGAAACCAAAATTTCCATAATTATCAAAGCTTTTTTTTAAGATTCTATTATTATTTACTATTAATAAGCGTTTTAATAATTTTTCAGCGTCCTTTTTTCTAATAGTAACTTTCGTTCCAATAGGGCGTCCGATTCTTAAGTTGAATTCTTTTATATTAACTTTAGACAATGTTTTTACTGGAATTTTTCCCGTTATTGTTTTTAAAACTGCTACAGCTCTTTCCAATTCTTCTCCTCCAACTCCAACACCGATATTAAGCACGATCTTTTCTAAAAAAGGTCTTTTCATTGGATTCTCCCATAATTTATTGTAATCAGCCGATTTTTGCTTTTCTTTTTGTTTGTTTTTGGCTTTAGAAGACATTATATCACATTATTCTTTTTAATTTTTATTTTATTTTATTTTATTTCAGGCAAATTAATCTCCGGTTGATCCTCTCCGATAATAAAAGTGTAATCGTATAAAGTTTCCGTGTGTTCTCCATCGTGTTCAATGGAAACTGTACTGGCTTTAGGACCGAATTTTTTTGTAATCGCTTTAATTTTTCCAACTTGTCCAATATTTTTGCCTTTTATTATTATTGCTTGAGAGCCCTCCTTAAATGCTAAAGATTTAAGAATATCTTGCTCGGGGACATTTATTTTCAATACATCCATTCGGCTATAGACATCTTCTTTTGGGTTTTTTGGGTCTTTGACTTTTATTAATATGTTCCGCCCATCGTACAAATTTAATTGAACATGTCCGCCCTTTATTGTCGTTTTTTGATTTATCCTACATAATTTAAAATTACTATTTTCTTCAGATATTTCGTGTAATATTAAACCGTGATGAGAATCTGGAAGGATGCGGTAATATTTTTTAATATTTTCAATTGAAAGAACATCCATCAATCCAACGGGATGAGCCTTGTCTCTAACAATTTTTCCGTCCACTTTAAAATATCCTAAACCAATTAATTTTTTGGCTTCTCTATTTACATCAACGATATTAAGTACATCTCGAGCAATATAAAGTAGAGGCAAACAAAATCTACTTGGATGAGGTCCAGACGAAGCTTTAACAAAAAATTTACCGTGTTTTCGCTTAATTTGCAAATGTTTTGGCGTATTTAATCTTTTTTGGACTTTTTGACCGCCATGTCTCGCCATTTTATTTCTTCCCCTCCTCTTTTTCTTTCTTTGGAGCTTTTAAGCCCTCTTCCCATGTCCCAAACGAAGCTTTCCTTTCAATCATATTTGAGCGCCATACATCCATTTTCTTCCCTACGCCAACAAATTTAGTTATGAGTAAATTAGAAACGTGAATAGTTGGATAATACTGAGTTCCATCAACTTTTTCAAAAACGCACTCTTTGATTTTAACGCGTAATTTTTTCCTGTTTATTTCCATTATCGAACCTTCGAAATCTTTGAATTCCCCTGTAGTAACTCGAACGGAATCGCCCACCCTGAGCGGAAGCCGCTTGATACCGTATTCATCTTGAAGGAAATCAACTAATCTTGTTGATAATAGTTTTGATCTTTGATGGTTCTTCGCTTTGAAAAGTGCTTTACGTTGCTTTCCGGGTTTTTTTGATTTGACTTTCATATTCTTAACGATTTTTTTATATTATTAAATAATTAACGAAGAGATTGATGCCAACCGAGGAAACATCTCAGCAGCCTCTCTCGCAATAGGGCCTCTTATTTCTGTACCTTTTGGATCGCCTTCTTTCGTTATGAGAACACCGGCATTATCTTCAAAGCACAGCCTTGTTCCGTCTAATCTTCGATACATCTTTTTTTGTCGAACGATGACGCATTTCAATATATTACCTCTAAGCTCAGGTTTACCACGCTTTACGGTAACCGTCACCACATCGCCTACAGTAGCTTTTGGAAGCCTTCTCATTCGACCTTTATAATGATCCACATTAATAATTTGAACTATTTTTGCTCCGGAGTTATCTGCAATGAAAAGTCTTGTACCATTTTGAACTCCATAACTGGTTCTTGGTTTAGAAAAAGTTTTTCTGCCCAGCTTTCTTCGCGTACCCATTTAAGTCTCCCCGCTTGAAAATTTGTCTAACACTATAAACGATTTTGTTTTTGATATTGGCCGACTTTCGCCAACTTTTACCATATCTCCAATCTCAATTTCATGACTTAAACACTCAGGTAAGTGGCAGGCAAGTCGGGAATTTTTTCTTTTATAACGTTGATATTTTTTAATAAATTGAACGAAATCTTGTCTAATAATGACGGTATTCCGGGACTTCTTACTAACAACTATTCCTTGAGTAATTTTACCCCTAATTCGAGTTGTTCCATGAAAAGGACAAAATTTGTCGTTACATTCTTTCATCTTTGGAATGTTTACACCGGGAACGCCTATCTTTCTGTTTCTACTCATTTTCTTAACCTTTTTTTCTTTTTTAATGCTCTTAATCTATTTTCAGGAAGTCCAACAATCTTTAACCCGTTAACTTCCAGTAAGTATTTATTCTCATTTCCCTCGTAATTGGGTAATTTAAACCTAAAAACATGATCCTTTTTTATGTATTTTTTTAATTTCTTATTTTTTTCGGTAATTAAAATATTTTTTGACTCGTCAATAACCACTCCAATATCAGAAAATTCTGAATCCTCTGGTTTTGATTTGAGCTTTGCTCGTACATATAATCCAATTAAATCTTGATATATTAAATATTTAGGATTGACGTTCATTTTTTCCCTCGTTCCTTACAGTTAGAATTCTAGCTACTTGCTTTCTTAAAATTTTTGCTTTTGCCGGGTTATCAGAAAGTCCTCCGCCTGTTTGCATGCTATATAATAACATTAATTCTTCTCTTAGATCAACCAATGTTCTTTCTCTCTCTCGTTGATCCATTCCCCGTATTTTTTCGGCAGTTAAAATTTTCATTATTTAACAATCACTTCTTGTAATTTTTTTAAATTTGTTAATATTTACTCTGTTACTTCGTTATCTGGCTCTATTGAAATTTCTGAAACATCTTCCTCATCAACTTCATCAATTAATTCTCCACTTTCCTCAATTATAGATACGGCTTCTTCTTTTTTCTTCTCAATTAATTCCTCTGCTCTCGTTTTAACTAATTCAGCTTCCTTTTTTGCTTGAGCTTCTTTTAAAGCCTTTTCATTTAACTTAACGCCATCTCCCATTTTAATATTCGCATTCATTATCTTTACAATGATTCCTAATACGCCCGATTTTTGAACACATTGGGCAACACCTTTATCTACACCCTCTTGGGCAGGCTGTCCACTCTTGGACATTGTACCGTCCCTAAAAATTTGAGTTCTTGCTCGTTGAGAAGTTACCTTGCCCGAAACAATTATCTCAACGCCTTTTGCGCCAGCATCCATTATTTTTCTTAAAATATAATAGCCTGCTCGCCTATAATGCCTGCCACGGTCAAGACTATATGCCAATCTTTCTGCCATAATTTGAGCGTCAAGATCTGGATTTGTTACTTCTTCGACTTCTATTTGAGGCATTTCTAATTCAAACCTGTTTTGAAGTATATCCGTGATCTCTTGAATCCGCTTTCCACCTTTTCCAATTACAAGGCCTGGACGACTAGTTTTTAAAGTAATTCGAACGCCTAAAGGAGTTTTTTGAATGGCGATACCAGCGAATCCCGCACGGACTAACTCGGATCGCAAGAATTCATTTATTTGCATTAGTTTAATACCGTTCTCAATAAAGTGTTTAGAGAGTGGAATGATATTCACCAATTTTTTTTTTAACGATTATTATCATAATTTTACTTTTCAATTATTAATTTATTATTTTTATTTTAGTTTCAATCGTCCTAACTAGGAAACTCATAAATAACGATCTCAATATGAGATAAACGCTTAAACTTGGCGGTAGACCGCCCGTGGGCTCGTTCAATATATCTTTTTATTATCCGTCCCTGATTCGTGGCGGCGTGAATTATTCTACATAAATCAATATCCAATCCTTTATATTCTCCATTTGATTCTACAGCGGCTAGAATTTCGAAAATTCTTGCTGCTGCTTTTTGAGGATATCTTCCAGCATACCATTTAAATTGTTTTAGATCTTTTCTATGAGCTTGCTTTTTCTTATATCTTCTAAAAGGAACAGATTGCTTTAATTGAATAACCTTTCCTAAAAAGGTTTTTGCTTGATCTACTTTCATTCCTTTAATTACTGCACATATTTCCCGAGAATGTTTTGGTTTGATTCTTAAATCCCTTCCTGACGCTTTTGCTAAGCGTTCTCTATCATATTTTTGTTCTTGGAATGAATAAGACCAGTTTGGCATTTATTATCGTCTCGTTTATTATATTATTTTTAATTTATTTTAATGGAACATATTTCGAACTTCTTGTCGCCCCAATACCCGGAGAACCATGCTGAACACGCCTTCTCGTCATCGAGAATTCACCCAAGTAATGTCCAATACTTTCGGGTTTAATGTCTACAATTTCAAAGGTCTTACCGTTATACACGCCAATTTTTAAACCTACCATTTCAGGGAATATTATCATGTCACGAACATGCGTTCGAGTAATCAAATCTTTACCCCTTTTTTTTGCACGATAAGCCCTTCTTAATCTTTCAAGTAACTTTTTCTGTCTAGAGGGTAAGCCACGTTGTAAAGAACGCCTTGCTCTTGCCGGCAATAATTGAATGAATTGATCCATGTTCATTTTCTTAAGCTCGTCTAATGTATGACCTCTATAGTGAAACCTTAGTTTATCTAACTCCTTTTTTGTATCTAATTCGTCGTCCGTATCTAATTCTTCTTCTTTATCTTCAGTAGATTCTTCGACCTTACTTATTTCTTCATCTTCCTTGTTAGATTCTTCATTTGGCGCCATTTTTATGTCAATCTATTTGTTCCATTCATTTAATTAATTAACTTTTTTTCTTATAAAATTAATTTCTCTGAAAGTTTTAGTATTGTATCAAATTTTAATTTTTTTAAAAAAAATAATTAAAAACATAAAACTTAAAAGGTTAATTTCAAAACCAGATCAAATTCAGACCAGATCCAAATCGAATCTAAAAACCCTCTTTTTGTTTCTTTATTTTATTCATAATGATTTGGATTAAAGACTCGTTTAATGTCTTTTTCGTCGAATCTACCAGTCCAACTCTCTTTTAAGATAATAAAATCATTAGGAGCATGATTTGGGTTAATAACAGAATGGTATCTATTTATTTGGTTTTGGAATTTTGTTCCTTTATTAACGAAATAATGTACAAAATTCCCGTTCATTACGATGGGGTATCCATTTAATATCTCCCAAAATTCGTTCCGATATTCATGCGTTTGAATTGATATTCCTAATTCAGGACGAATGAATATAAGATTATACTCCGGATATGTGAATTTAAAACTATACCACTTGGGAAGTGTATCGATGTATCCTTCTGGAATATTATAGATCTTTTTTAATATTTCTGGTTTTAGATTAATTTTTTTGGAGTGTTCGTATTTATATGGATCGTAAATAATTTCATGTTTAGAAGCATCTTGACTGTAACGAATTTCAATCGCTTCTTTTCTATTATTTATTATCATGTAATGATTTTTAGCCTTTATAATTAAATCTGATGGTAAAATTTTTTCGGTAATAAAAGAGGTTCCATTAATAAGAAAAATATCTTTAAGAACCTTTTGATTGATAGAAATTATTAGCTCCCGAGAACCGTTTTTTCTAAGACAAGTTCCTCTTTTGGAAGGAAGGTATATTTTTTTCAATGCTTGGACTCCAACTTGTTTATTTGGTTATTTAATTCTATATATCGTTCTTTGATTTCGTTAAAGTAAGGCATGGATTCTTGCGCACCCTTTCTGGTTACTGCGATTGAAGCAGCTGCCGTAGCATGCTTTACAGCATTAACGATATTTTCTCCTTGACTCAATTTACTTGCCAGAACTCCATTAAAACAATCACCTGCGCCTACAGTATCTACAGCTTTTACTTTAAACGCTGGCACCTCAGTGGCTTGATCCTTCTCTCCATTATAAATTAAACAACCCTTGCTTCCTAAGGTTGTAATAACAGTTTTTACGCCAAACATGGAGATATCTTTAGAAGCCTGAATTATTTTTTCCTTTCCTGTGATTGTTAGTTCCTCAAGTTCTAAAAGCGAATGCAGGCGGAATAGTTCTCCCTCGTTAGGAACGATAATATCAACATTTTTCAAGATCTCTCGAGAAATAGGTTTTAAAGGAGCAGGATTTAAGATTTTGATTGTTTCTTCTTCAGACGCTATTTCTAACGCAGTATTAATTGTCTCGATCGGAATTTCCATTTGAATAACTAACGAGGTTGCGTTTTTAATTAATTCAGATTTGGCATTGATCTCGTTGGGAGATAATTTGAAATTTGCTCCAGGTGCAACGCTAATCATATTTTCACCACTACTATCAATCATTATGAAAGCTACTCCGCTTGCCTCTCGCAAATCTCTTATAACATGACTTGTATCTATACCCTCTTCTGTTAATCGAACCAGCATCTCGTCACCAAACGCATCTTTTCCAACCTTTCCAATAAAAATAGTGCTTGCTCCCGACCTGACCGAGGCTACAGCTTGATTGGCACCTTTCCCCCCTAAGAATTGCTTAAAAATCCCTCCCGTTACTGTTTCACCAGGCGCTGGAAGTCGCTCAGAATAAATATTAAGGTCCATGTTACTTGAACCGATAATGAGCACATATTGATTTTTTTGATTTCTTTTTAATTTTTTTACCATTTATTAACCCTAATTTAAATTACATTTTAGCGTCATTTACTTTTATATTATTTATGAAATAAATAAAAAATTTTTCTATTATAAATCGAATGGTTTTAATTATACTTAAAATATTATTAGACTTAAGTTAATCTATACTTAAATTAATTAACACAAAAAAAATAAAAAAAAACAAAAAAAAGGTATTGGAAATGGCAAAAGATAAAATGGTTGGAGTTTTACCTCCATCTATATTAAATAATAGGACTTTTAGTCATGATCGTGGGAATTTTGATCGCCATTGTCTATACAATGGGGTCAATCGTTGATTTATTCTTTGAGACAATCGGACAAAATCCAAATTGGGATGTTGCCTTTTACCTGTTTGGAATTGATTTTCTTGATTGGCAACTATTCGTAGTGGCTCCCTTATGGATAATAGTTATTTTAATCTCGATTATAGCAATTTGGATAGGATATTCAATGTTAACCACTCCTGCCCCAGTTCCACTCGAGGAATTAGAAGAGGAGCTTGCTGCTGAAGAAGCTGCTGAAGAAAAATAAACTAAACAACTCAATTTTTTTTTTTTAATTTTTAATTAAATTATTTTTAGTAATTCTAAAGCTTGTTAATTTAATAAACAAGTAAATCCTTTTTCAAATCGCATTTCATAGAGTTTAAATTTCTAGATTAATCATTTTCATTTTTAGATTAGCCAAATTTATTTGAATCAAGGAATTATTTGCGATTTCTTTTGCGTTTGATTTCAAAGGAGTAGTGCTAACTAATATTTGATTTTTATTTTTTGATAAAAATAAAGTTCGGTGTCTTCCGGTGAATTTTTCGTTTTGGTTTTTAATTATATTGCATTCTTTAAAATTGAATAGGAAAGCATTTGCTCCGAGACCTAATTCTAATTGTGATAAAACTGATTCTAGAGCGTTTTTTAAATCGAAACCTTGCTTTAAATTATCAATTATATAACATAAATACTTCCGCGTATCCAGATTCGTCTTATTCATTATATTATCTAATTTTGGATCAATTACTTTTGGAAAGGAAGAATTTTTAATCGTTCCGTTATGAGTAATGACGTAATTTTCATTTATATTTATAGGATGGATATCATTCATGGATTTTTTCCAAGGATACGATTTTCTTGCGTGGACTAATAAAAAACGCGTTTTAATTTTAGTTAGATTTTTCCAATCAGCGTGATATATTGGGGTCAAATCTCTCTTAATAACAAGGTTTTTACCATTTTCTGGAATATAGGCAAACCCCCAACCTAATCCGTGATGGCCAAGAATATCATATTTTTTAAAATATCTCCAATGGCAAGACTTTATAAAACTCTTCAAGATATTAAAATCGATATTAAAAGACTCAAGCGAACA
>JAUWRB010000107.1 GCA_030610785.1 Promethearchaeota archaeon
GGAATAATGGTTGTTATAGGGCTTATACAACTTTTCATTGCATCAGGGCCAATAGGATTCTTTGATATAACAGGTTATGTTGGTGACTGGCTTTCATATGCAAGGCTTCTAGCACTAGGTCTTGCAACATCTGGTATGGCACTTGCATTTAATATCGTCTCACAACTTCTGGGAGATATGATCCCAATTAAAATCATTGGTATGATTGTTTTTCCGTGGACTCCTAAGAAATGCATCATTCTATCCATTAAAAAAGCTGCCCTCGGTAAATACCCAGAATCTTGAAGAATTTCAATTACTAAGAAGAACGGAACAACATATATTAAAACTCCTCCAACAGCTCCAAAAAATCCTCCTAAACCTCCGTCCCAGAATATTTTGATTAATAAATTATCCTCACCGTGGATTTCATGAATATTTTCGCTCCAAATTCCATATAATTCATCTAATAACCCACCAAAAAAATCACCAATAGAAAAAGTAAATATATATATGCCCAAAATCACGAGAATGAGAATAACATAACCCCAAACGGAATGGGTTGTTAAATGATCAATTCTTTCAGCAAAAGACTCTTTTCTTGTTTCAGGAGATTTAGAGATCACTACTTTTTCAATTATCTTATGAATATTATTATATATTTCAGACGATATTATTGTATGAATATCTTCGCCGTGATAATCTTCTAATTCTTTACGGTTTTTTTCAGCAATTTCAATTATTTTACAAGCTTCTTCGTAAGTTTTAAACAGTTTTTCGATCTCCTTGTCATCTTCTAAAACTTTTATGGCTAAAAATCGTGAAGGATAATTATATTGTGAAAAATAATCCTGACAAGCTTCAATTTCTTTTTTTAATTCTCTTATTTTAATCTCAACTTCCTTACCATAAGTAAGGATTGATGATAAATTGGGAAATTTAAAAGCTTCTTTTACTGAAATAGAATTTCTTGATATAAAATCTCTGAATCTTTGCTCGAGTTCAAGATCATTAACATCAATATCTGTTTTCTTTTCTTCCCGAGTTAATTCTTTAGTTTTATCCTCATTTTTAACATAATGATATTGTGGACGACGATAAATGTATAACTCAATTACTTCTTCTAATAACTGATGTACACCTATCCCGTGTACAGCAACGACTGGAAGAACGGGTAATTTAAATATTTTTTCTAATTCTTTAAAATCAAAGGCTATATTTTTTTTTCGTACGATATCCATCTGATTTATCGCAAGAATTATAGGGACTTCTAATTCTAATAACTGAAACGTGAAAAATAAATTACGCTCAAGATTAGTTCCATCAATTACATTGATGATAATATCAACTTCCTCTGAAATTATGTATTCTCTACTAACAATCTCTTCTAATGAAAATGTCGATAAGCTATAGATTCCTGGAAGATCCACGATATTAAAACGATATCCTAAAAAATCAAGATGGCCTTCCATCTTTTCAACAGTTTTACCAGGCCAATTTCCAATGGTTTGACTAAGTCCTGTAAGTTGGTTAAAAATTACACTCTTTCCTACATTTGGATTTCCCGCTAAAGCTATATTTATTGATCTCATATAGCTTTCATTTTTTTTAACCTTCTTCTTCTTGGAAAATTTTCTTCTCATTTTCTTTTTAAAATTAATTACGGTTTATGAATTTATAAAATATGATTGAATTAAAAATATAATTTTTTTTCATGCAAAAAATATAACATTTAATCAAAAGAAGTCAAAAATTAAATAGAAGTTCTGTTATTAAAGTTATAGTCTTAATAGAGAAAAAAAATCGAATTTTAAAGAAAAAATCTTTTTTTACGGAGAGAATTAAAAAAGAAATAAGTAAAAAACATAAAATGTCTTCTTTAAAAAAAAAATTCAGAGGAAAATAAAGTGGCCGAAATATTTATTGTTGAAGATGATACTTCGCTACGAATATTATACGAAAAAGCGTTAATTTTTAATGGGTATAATGTAACGGCTTCTGCTAGAGATGGTGAAGAAGCTGTTAAAATGTTTAAAAATTTTTCCAATAAACCTGATGTTATTTTAATGGACCATCGGATGCCGATTAAAAATGGACTTGAAGCCGCAAAAGAAATTCTAGAAATTAATAATAAGTCAATAATTATTTTTACAAGTGCAGATAAATCGATTAGAGAAGAAGCAATTTCAATAGGAGCCATAAGTTTTAAAGATAAACCCTTTACGCTTAAAAGATTAGTTAATAATATTGAAAAGGCTTTAAATGGCGCACGGTATCCTAAAATAGAAAATAAACTAAGTTAATTTAATGAAAAATAATAAAAAAATTTAAAATTTACAACTATTTCCGTAATCAACTATAATTTTAGAAGCTAAACCTCTACCAATAACTATAGAAGTACCTTTTACTATAATTTCAACAGGTCCTCGGAAGGGAGCGGCTTTTTTTTTAGTAATTTTTACGCCAGGAACGATTCCTAAATTTGCTAACCTTGTTTTTGCACCGAGACCTGCGTTTACGCTTAAAACTGTTAAAACAGATCCAAGTTCACATTCAGTTAAACATTTAATTAACGGTATAGGATTATGTTTAATGTTTTTCCACCAAGAGTACTTGCTTTTTCTTTTAATTGAGGTATGTTTTTTGTCATTAAAAACTGCCAATTTTTTTAAAGATAAAGAGATGTTCCTAATTAAAAGAAAGGTCCATTTAATTAAATATTTATTTAATTTTTATTAAATTTTTATTAAATTTTTAAAATACGCAAAAATATTTGCATTATTTAATAAGCCTAACAATTTATGTATAAAATTTATAATTCTAATAAAAAACTTTTTATGATCGAAGAATTTTTCTTTTTATTCCTTTTATATAGTTTAATAAAATCATTGAACAATTATAAAATTAATAAGAATGTGATATTCTTTTGAGCGATTTAGAAGGTTTAACGAGAAATTTAATAAAAAAAGGACATTCTGACCAAGAAATTGTCAAGAGATTAATTCGAGAATATCTTGATTTTAAGGATATTCCCGAGACTTTAGCAAATAAATATGCTCTTGCTGTCTTAGAAGAATGTAAAAAAAGCGATATAGAAACGGTTTCAGATCCTTTTATAAAGGAATTATTACACATAAATAAATCAAATGTTACTATTGGGAAGCAAGGAGTTGGATGTCGAGGGGCAGGTGACTTTTTTGTTCATAAATTAATAGCAGAATTATCAGAAACAGGAGAAAAAGCTTTTTTATCTCCTAAATCATTAGATGACGCTGGAGCTGTGCGATTACAAGACACTAAAGATTTTAAGGGAGAGTCTTTTGACGATAAGAATTTAATTATCGTATCAAAAATGGAGGGGATACACTCGCGACTAAGCGATTTTCCATTTCTGTGCGGTTTTCACGTAACCCGAGCATGTTTAAGAGACTTATATGTGAAAGGGGCGAAGCCAGTTTCAATAATGATTGATGTCCATTTAGGAGATGATGCTGATGTTGGAAAATTATTTGATTTCATGGCAGGAATATCCACGGTTTCAGAATTAGCTAACGTCCCTATCACAGCAGGGTCAACTCTTAGAATAGGAGGAGATATGGTTATTGGAAATCGGTTAGTTGGTGGAATTGCTGCTATTGGTCTTGCCAATAAATATTTATTAGCAAGAAAAAACATACGAATAGGAGATAAAATTTTAATGACTGAAGGCGCGGGAGGGGGAACAATAACAACCACAGCGGTGTATTCGGGCAATCACGAAGTCGTTAAAGAGACAATGAATGTTAAATTCATCGAAGCCTGTGAAGTAATTTTTAATTCGGATTATATCAATGAGATTCGAGCAATGTGCGATGTAACTAATGGTGGTCTGAGAGGAGACTTGTACGAAATTAATTATGAGGCAAATTGTGGCGTAACTATCCATGAAAAAAAAGTAAGAGAGCTTGTTAACCCGAAAGTCCTTGAATTGCTAAAAAAAGTTAATGTAGATTATTTAGGAGTATCCTTAGATGCACTACTTATATATTGTTCCAGTGATATTTCAAGTAAAATAATCTCAGATTTAAAGAAAAATAATATAAAATGTTCTGAAATTGGGCATGTTGATGATACAAATCAAGTTTCAATGGTATTTGAAGCCGGAGAGGAAAAAAAGATTATTCCAAAATTTAGAGAATCTGCTTATACAAAAATTAAACAAGAAATTGGAGAAGATGCTCCAGAGAAGCTAAAAGAAATGGAAAAATCGATCGAAGTAGCAGCAGCAGAAGCGTTGAAAAAGCGTAAAAAAATAATAGAATATATAAAAAACTTAAAGAATTAATCGCTTTCACCCATAAATCTCAAAAAAATACGATATTCAATATCATCTGGGCTATTTTTTTCAAATAGTTTTCGAATTTTTTTAAAGTAAATGTCCTTAAATAATTCAATTATTTTTTATATTTAAAGTTAGAATTTCGTTCATTGAACCAGACCGAAAGCCTTCAATATCAATAGTTATGTAACAAAATCCCAATTCTTTAAATTTATTTTTTATTAATATTAAATTTTCTTGTTTTAAGACCTCAGTTAAGTCCTCCTGCATGAATTCAATACGAGCAAGGTTTTCTTCGTGAAATCGTACCCGAAGTTGTTTTAAATTAAATTGTTCTTTTAAAAATTTTTCTCCTTCTTTTATTATATTTATTTTTTTTCCAGTAATTATTTGATTATATGGAATCCGAGAAGCAAGACATGGCGTAGATGGTTTTGAATGTACTTCTAAATTATAAAATTTGCATATCTCTCTGATTTCTTTTTTGTTAACGTTGAAATCAATATATGGCGTACTAATATTTAATTCTTTCAATGCTTCCATCCCAGGTCGAAGGTCTGAAAGGTCATCTGTATTTGAACCATCTAAAATAATATCAAAATTTTTAGAATCCTTTATTTTGGTGATTTCTCCAAATATTTTTTTCTTACAAGTATAACAACGATTCTCGGGATTCCTCCTAAATTCCTTGTTCTTTAAAAGATTTATTTCTATAACCATCAATGGAATCTCGTAAACCTTAGAAAATCTAATTGACTCTTCCACTTCTTCATCAGAAAATAGTCTTGAACGGACTGTAATAAGTAAAGTTACTTTTGAGTGTTTATTGGATAAAAATGCTAATAAGGAACTATCAACGCCTCCGGAGAAACCCACTATAACTTTTTTATTTTCCAAAAATGAAATGATTTTTTTCAGCTTATTTTCTAAATTTTTGGGTAGATCAATCATTATTCTATTGAAAAATTCTAAAAATATTTAATCTAATCCTTTTAAAATCAGTTAAACGCCATTGATATAAACATTTTTGCTTTTTAAAAAAAAAAAAATTTATAATCTTGCATCTCTTTATTATTTAGCGACAAATGAATCAATAGCATCAAGAAAAGCATCAGGATTTTCCACGAATGGTAAATGTCCGGTATCAGGAATATCAACTAGTTTTGAGTCTGGAATTAACTCATGAACTTGAAGAGTAGCATTCCGTAAATCTTTCTGATCGTATTCAGAAGAAATAACGAGAGTAGGCACTTTTATTTTGTGCAATTCAGGCTCTAAATTTCGAGTTAAACAATAATGAATAGCACTTAAACCCGCATGTTTAGCCGTTTTAAGAGTCATTTTTGTAAATTCATCGATTTTTTCTTGTGGTTGTGGTTTCACAAAAAAACGTGGGACCATCTTTTCCATCATTTTCTCTGGCTTTTTCCTATAGCTTCTTATAATAATCTTCCAAACTAATTTTGACAAAAATGTTCTTGCTAAATAAGCTGATGTATTTGAACTTATTAAATTTTTTATGGACTCTGGAAATCTTAGCGCGTAATCCAAAACAATATAACCACCCATAGATTGGCCAAGTAGAGTATAATTACCCTCCCAACCAAGATGTTTTGCTAATTCATAAAGATCAGTAGAGAATACTTCAGGTGTATATTCTCCTTTTGGCTTTCCAGAATCACCATGACCTCTTAAATCCATGGCGACAACATCAAATCCCTTACTTACTAACATCGGAGCAAAATCATTCCAGAGCTCTTTAAAGCCCGTCCAACCATGTATTAACATGATTTTTTTATTATTACCTTCACCCCAACGAGAACAAACAAGTTGGACTCCGTTTACATCTACATTGAAATTTTTAGATTCCATTATATTTCTTTCTATTTTATATTTTAAATTACTTAATCTAATTCTAATTTAAAATTTTTTCATATTTTTCTTTTTTATTGTTATACTATTGATTCTTTAACTCACAATTTATTCTTTTTAACATGAAATGTGCGATTGGAATAAACCATAGAAATAAACACGCAAGCATCGTCCATTCAAGAAACGGCAATGTAAATGGTGGCGGATGTATTAAAAATAATATGGATGATCCGGGCGAACCAAATATCATGAAAATACCAATAATTTTGGGAAATATTGTCTTTTTTAATACGATGACGATTCCATTAAATAAGGCTCCGATTGCTAACCCTCCAAAAACTACAACAGAGAATATTAAATGTAAACCAAATTCTGTTGATCTATCTTCACTAAAAAGACCAATTCCGAAAAGTCCGAAAATTCCGAAAAGTCCGAAAACTAATCCTAAAAACGCTAATAGTTTTATTAATAGAGCCATGTTATTTTTTAAATGATCTTCTTTATTGGAAGGTGTCAAAACAAGTAAATTTTTTAAATAAAAGAAAATAGGGATCATGATAATAGAGGTCAACATTGCTATAGTATCCAAAATAAACGGAGCAGGCGTATAGCGGATTGAACCGAGGTCTGAAATATAGTTATCAACTATAGTATAACCGCCAGGCCCAAAAAGAGAAGCAATTATTACCCCTATTAATAATCCGGGCAAAAATATTAATATTGCTACCCAAATGCTAATTTTTACGACTTTAGGAGCTATTAATTTCTCGTGAAAGCTTTTAATTTTTCCATTAAACGAATTATTTTTACTCATTTTTTTCCAGCTTAATTTTTAGTAGTATATAATTTATTTAAGTTGATCTTTTATTAATTTTTTTTATAACCATTTTCCTAAATAACAAGAAAAGATTACTCATGTTTTATTATTAGAAAAAGAAAAAAAGAAAAAAATCATTCCTTCAATTGTTTTAATACAAAAATGGCTATAGGAATCATCCATAGAAAAATACTGAAAAGTATAACCCATTCAAGAAAGGGGTATGTGAATGGTTCTGGCTTTATCATGAATAAGATAGACGCCGCGGGCGTTCCAAATTGAACAATACCAATTATTTTTGATTTGATTGTTCCCTTTAATATATTCCATTAAAGACAATTTTTTTATTTCTATTTGTTTTGAAAAAATGCGAATATTTATATATGGTCAATACTATATAATGTATAGTATTGAATAGAATAGTATTTTTTAAATACTATGATTCAAAAAAAATAAAAAAAACAAAGAGGTTAAAAAAAGTGATAAAACGCGTAAAGGATTATGGAAACGCTTTACTGGCGTCAAAAGAGTTTAGAAATTTTGTTGAAAAATTTGAAAGCGAAATTAATAGGGGGATCTCTAAATTATGCATCTTATCTATTATAGCGCAATCAAATAGCGCAGGCATTCACGGTTATCAGATTCTTAAAATATTGGAAGAAAAAACAGACGAAATCTTAATTATTGAAGAGGGGACTCTTTATCCAATTTTAAGAAAACTTAAAGATGACGGTATAATCACATCTAAGAAAGAGAAAATCGGTAGAAAAAGAACTTTCTATTTCATGACTGAAGCAGGAAATAAAATATATAATTATATTTCAGGATATTTTTCTAAGCTCACTGAAGCAATCTCTTCATTGTTTGATGTTCAAGTCAGTTTGAGACAAGATCGATACATATTTTGTCCAATGTGTGCGAATAAACTTGATAGAAGAGATAAAGAGCTACGTTTTTGTGATGTGTGTGGCCATAATATTGAAAAAGAATTAAAAGAAAGGAGTGAAATGAAATGAGTGAAAAGAATATGGAAAAATTAGTTAAAGAATTTTTAAAACAGGTAAAAGAAAAATTACCCGAGTGGTTAAAGGACAATAAAAAAGAATTAAGAGATATTTTGGACGAATTAAGAGAACATATATGGGCAAAAGCTGAAGAATTATCAGGTATCGGTCAACCCACGGAAGATTCGATTCGGATAGCTATAGCTCACATGGGAACGCCTCAGAGCATTGCAAAAGAGTATAAGAGACGAGGGACACCAAAAATATATATAACTGAAGAACTTTTCCCACTTTATAGAAAATGGCTTATTGCAGTCATTACAATAATAATAATTCTTAATATATTTTCATTTATCATGGAGATTATACTTGGAGATTGGAATTGGAGCATTGATCTAGATATTTTTATTAATATATTATTGGCATTTGTAATTATAACAGTTATATTCGTTGCGCTCTCAATGGAAGGCTATCTTCCAGAAGATTTTAAATCAAAAAAGGAGATTCAAAAGGAAAAGCGTGAACTTGAAATCGCAAAAGAAAGAGGATTACCAATTTCTCCAAAAACGGGTAAACCATTTAAACCTATTGTAAAACCAGCAGAGAAAATCGTAGGAGGCGTTATTACTATCGTATTTGGAATCATATTATTAACATTACCTTTTCCTGGAATTGAAGATCTAATAAACCCAGCATTTTTATTAATAATTCGAGTTATGGGTGTATATATTGTTGTTGATGGAGGAATAGATGTGATACGCGGTATTCTAGGGAATCAAGTCATTATAGGACAACAAATAACTCTCGTATTAAAGGTAGGATTAGCGATAGCTTGGATTCCATTATTAATAATTATATTAAACTCGCCAGAGATTATCCCGATTATCTCATATAATGGCAATTCTAACATTTGGTATAGCATTCAGATCCCTATAGAATATCACGAAGCTTTTAGAAATATAATCGCTGTTATAATAGCCATAACGGTAATTTCTGCTATTTATAATGTATATAAGGCAGGAACTTTAGAGAAATATAAAACTAAATATTAATTATTTACAATTTTTTTTTTTTATTTTTAATTTTTTTTTTCATCTAATTTAAAAAAATAATATATATTTTTTATTTAAAAAAATTTTTATTTATATAAGATATTTTCATTAAAAGAAGCTTTTTAAAAGTAATGTGATTTTTTTTTTTAATATTAATTATAAGCAGTGGATAAAATGAACGAATCGGAATGGCAGGATTTCGTAGTTTTTGACATTAATGAGGAAGGAGAAAGAACAAAAATAAATGTCAAGAAAGAAGATTTGGGCGATTATTTACATCCAGAACAAGTTTTTGCCATAATCAAGCAGGATGTATATAGGATATATCTATGGAAAGGAGTAAGATCAGCTGTTCGAAAAAGATTCTTGGGTTCAAGAGTTGCGACTACTATTCAAGGAGAATTAATGAAAGCAGGCTATAAGCGTTGTAAAATAGTAGCAATCGAACAAGGAGACGAAGTGGAAGAATTTTTAAACGTATTTGGTTTAGAATCGATGAAAGTTAAAGAAGAGGATAAATTGGAAGATAAGCATTATATTCGAAGCAGTGAACGAGAAAAAGAGAGAATAGCCAAAATACTTGAAACAAAACAAATCGATACAAAAACATCAAAATTAGTGGAAATCAAAAAATTGTTAGATGACGATGAGAAAATAATATGGTTTAAAAGCTCAACGGATAATTTTTCTGAAAATTGGAAAAAATTATTATCAAAAAATAAAAAACTTAAAGATAGAATTAAGAAAGAAATTGATGAAAACGAAATAGAAATTAAAAAGCACGAAAGTAGATACGTAATTACTAATAAAAGAATAATTGTTCATTCCATATTTAACAAGCTCTTTGATTTTTCAAAAATTCCTAGGCATGTGCTTGAAGTAATAGGAGAAATTGTCTTTCTAGATTTAAAGGGGCTTGTTTCAATTGATATTATAAAAAATGATCTTTACGATGTTTGGTTTAATATAGAGCCCCTAAATAAAGGAGTTAATGTTTTCCCTTTCGAGGGTCTCACGCTTGAAGAATATGAAAAATTAATCGATGTTTTCACGGTTATTTTACCATTTCGAGCAGAGATTCCTAATAAGACAAAAAAATTAACCTATATTCGCAAAATAAAATGAAAAAAAGCTGATTTTTATCTTTTTTAGCAAAAGAATACCATGACCTTTAGGCAATGGATGAATTTTGCAATAAATTATTAATCGTTCTCAGAATAT
>JAUWRB010000220.1 GCA_030610785.1 Promethearchaeota archaeon
TAAAGCAAGTTTGAATCGACAAGGGCTCGATCACATTGTAAATCGCATGGAGTTACAACTTGGAGGCGAAGTGCGTAATTTTATTAATTAGAAAAAAATTATTTATATATACACAAGATTTAGGAATTAATCAAAAATATTGTTTTTATATGATTTCTTAATTCTTTTACTATAAAAACTTAATTGTTTTTTACATTAATTTCTTAAGATCCTCATCTCTTTTTACATTAATGTATGATGAAAATAAGATTTATTTCTAATTAAAAGATTTAATTAAAAATTTAAGCGATTTTTATCGGATAAGAGATTGCATTTCTTCAAGAACTACTTTTACTTTTACTCTCCTCTCTCCGTCTCCGTGAAATCGACTTATTTTTAAAAGGAATTTCGTTTCTATGTGATGGAATAGTATTTTAAATTTACATGTAGAACGAGTAAATTTTAGAAAATTGTCGGTGTATTACAATTTAATTTTGAATTTTTGTTATTACATATTGATGTTTAATTCAGGGTTAAAAGTATATGAAAGAAAAACTCGTCTCCCGCTCGTTTCAAGTGGAGATAATACGCTAGATGAGTTGCTTTCTGGAGGATTTCATCGAGATTTAATTTATTTGTTATACGGAAATGTAAAAATAACTACCCAGATTTTGCTAAAAACTGCCGTTATTTCGCAAAAAGCATTAATTAATGGAGGCCTTGGAGACGGTATAAAAATCGCCTTCGTTGACGGAAATAATCGCTTTAATCCTTATAATGTGAGCAAGTTTGCGGTTTCCCAAATTTTATCCCCTCGGAAGGTTTTAGAAAACATAATTATTGCTCGTGCTTTTACTTGGGATCAGATGGTCGAACTTTTAGAGAATCATCTTTCCAAGCTTGATCATGTCAAGGTTGTCTTGATTTCAGGTATCACGAAATTATTTCAGAGTTATGAGAAGCAGACTTTCGAAGACTTACTAAAAGCTATAAATGGTATCAAACAAATATTAGAAAAATCGAATCCTCTCATAGTATTGACAGCGCCCTTGAGCGAATTTTCCCTTTTTAGACCGAAAGGTGGAAAAATCCTTTCTCATTTCGGAAATGTCCTGGTTTTAATAAATGATGACGAGCGCCATGTAGAATATGTGCTCGTACAACACCCTTTTTTACCGGAAAACCGGCTGCTAAAGTGGAAACCCCGTAAACCGAAAATGAAGCTATCAAATCCTACGAAAAATACGACATTAGATTGTTGGTTTTAGTCCTTTTTCTTGTTTTTGTAGATGTTTTTGTCTTTTTTTTCAAGAGTTAGTGGATCTCCACCATATTTCACTTTCCTGCCTTCGTAATAAAGAGAAGATTGTTCTTCACAAATTTTATTCCATTCTACTAACCCAATCTTTCTTATCATTACTGAATTATATACTTTTGAATTGTGAGGCGCAAAAATTTCGAAATTAACAATTGGTTGGAGCATTTCGCAAGGAAATTCTTCGCATTCGTAGCAAAAGTTATAACCTTTTTTTATCACGCAATTAAATGTTTTACAAACCGGAAATTTATGAATCTGTCCTTTTTGTTCCCGACAGCCTTTACAATTATAAAATTTTATCCCCGGGCATCTCTTACAATAAATTCCACAAGGAGCGTGCCATTTTTTTAATTTTTCACTCATGAGATAGTATCTATTACTTTTTATTTGTTATTAATTATTAATAAAACTTGAAATCTAATTATTTTAATTTATCTGTCAATAAGTGTTTCATAGATCTTGAATATGTCGTCTTATATTTATTTTATTTAGATCGTTCTTTTTTTTGTAGGTCTATAAGAAATCAGAAAATTTTGAAAGTACTTTTTTTTTTAAATGCGTTTGCATTATTCAGACTAATAATTTGAGCGTAAATTACACACTGCCTAAAGGCAGTGGCTTCGTAAAGAAGCTAAGTTTACCAGATTAAGTTCGGAGAAATTTGAGCTACGATGGATTGGTCATAATACCTTCGGTTGCAACCCCAGACTGAAGCTCTATCGCCCACGATTAAAAGACCTAAAGTGTTGTGGTCGGTGTCGTGGGCACAAAAAGCCTTTTCATCATTGTCGAGGGGAGGTCGTAAGCCAACGGTAGTTTTCTTTCGCAAAATAATAATAAAATTGGAAAATAATAAAAAAGGTGAATTCTATAGGTCGTACTATTCCATCATTTCGCCCAGCTTTGGAAGGAGAAATAGAAAGTTGGAAGGATTTTAAGAGGGCACTTCGTCCAGATGATCAGAAGATATTTAATAAATTGATGAATTTTGCTCGTAATCATGCTGACGCTGGGAGTTTAAGTGCTCGACCAATGCTCTCTGAAATCCTTTTCATGTCTTTTGCGATCGAGCAAGAAAAAAAAATTAAACAGTTAGAGGAAAGGGTTAGAGAATTAGAGAAAAAATATGGAAGAGAGATTTAATGGCTGGCTTTTAGATGTTTCAACCTTCAGCGAGGGGGTTATTCTTTGGGTAAAGAAGGAAGGAAAAATCGTAAAAATCCTTCATAAATTTTGCCCGGAATTCTTTGTGGTGCCAAATGGTGGTGTGGGTAATGATTTTAAAAGATTGAAACATATCCTTAAAGATCATCCAAATGTGAAAAAAGTAAGAGTGTGTGAAAAGTATGTTAAACTTGAAGATCATGAGAAAACAAAGATTTTTGGTGTTTCTGTGATTAGACCTTCAGTTTTTAAAGCAACGATTCGTGAAATTGATGAAATTGGGCTTTTCACATCATATAACACTGATCTTCCAATCGCACAAATGTATTTCTACGTTAATGATCTATTTCCAATGTCCTTTTGTGACTTTACAGTGAAAGTTGAGAATGATAAGAAGAAAAATAAGAAAAATTTGAATTTAATCTCTTTGAATTTGAAAGACGATAACGAAGAATTATTTTACGACCTGCCTCCTCTTAAAGCAGTTTGGCTGGATATAAAGGTGCAACAATGTGGAATTAAACCATATTTTAACGACCAACTTGCCCATGCTGAAGTCAGTATTGTGGAAAATGATAAAAATAATCTTCCTCGTGCAGATGGATATAAAAAGCGAAAATTTCTGATTGATAAAGCAGATGAAGCTGAAACCATAAGAACAATAAGTAAAGTTATTGAAAAACTTGATCCCGATATAATTTTAACACATGGTGGTGATAATTTTGTTTTCCCATATCTGGCAGCTCGAGCGTCAGTGAACCGAATATCAAGAGAACTTTACTTTTCGCGGGACAAAACACCATTAAGAAATTGTATTTTTGACCTTTCAGGAGGTACTGATCATTACATGTCGTATGGAATAATATACCGCCGCTCAAACACGCAAGTCTATTTTAATGGTAGATTCCATTTAGATACATCTGCTTACGGGAGTCTACACTTTAGCGAAGGAAACATCCCAGGTGTAATCGAAGTTGCCCGTATCTCAAGAGTATCTCTCCAGAGGCTTTGTCGCATAACAATAGGAGGTGCACTACAGTCGATTCAATTTTATAATGCTTATAAGTTAGATCACTTGATCCCACCTTTCAAAAAAAGCCCTGAAGGTTTTAAAAGCGGTATGACCTTAATAAAGGCTGATCGGGGGGGCCATATTTTTGAGCCCTTGATTGGAGTGTATGACCATGTGGTAGAATTAGATTTTTCTTCAATGTATCCCTCTTTGATGGCAAATTACAATATCTCTTCTGAAACGATTAATTGTAAATGTTGCAAAGACGATGGTACCGGAATAAAGGTTCCAGGATTAGATTTTCACATCTGCTCGAAAAGAGAAGGCATTATTTCAAAATCAATTAGCTTGCCTTTAAAAAAACGATTACAATATAAACAATACAACAAAGAACACGATAATGTTCGGTATAAATTCATGGACATCGCCTTAAAATGGGTTCTTGTCGTCAGCTTTGGGTATTTAGGTTTTAAAAACGCCCGCTTTGGTAAGATTGAAGCGCACCAAACTGTGTGTGCCTTTGCTCGCGAATTTCTCATGCGTTCAGCTGAGATTGCAGAAAAATATGGATGTCGAGTCATTCATGGAATCGTTGATTCGATTTATATCCAAGACACAAAAGGAAGGGCTTCAGAGGAATTTGATAAAGTGACAATGAAAATTGCTGATGAGATTACCAAATTAACAAATATACCAATGAGTTGGGAAGGAAGGTTTAATATTATTGTTTTTCTTCCTTCTCGAGCAGAGCCCGATGTGCCTGCGCTTAGTCATTATTGGGGCATCAGAAGTAATGGTGAGAAAAAAGTAAGGGGTATAGAGGTTAGGCGTAGAGATATACCAAAAATCGTAAAAGACGCCCAATATTCGTTTATTAATGTTTTTAAAAGCGTGAAATCCGTGGATGAATTTTTAATAAGAATTCCGGAGGCTAAGAAAATATTATTCAAATATGTCAATAGAATTCTCACAGGTTCAGTTTCAAAGGAAGAACTCACGATTTGCCAGAGAGTTTCAAGGAAACCATCCCAGTACAAAGTCAATTCATATCAAGCCATCGCCGCCAAACAATTAGAACGATCCGGCGTTGTAGTATCCGCTGGAAAAAATGTCCGATATATAATATTAAATGCAGAGGCGAATTCGGATTTCCCCGAAAAGAAAGTAATCCTTTCCTATCTCTATGATAAAAAGAAGCATCAATACGATAAAAAAAAATATACTGAATTTCTAAAAAGGGCATTTGAAAACATTTTTCCATTCAAATTCCCCGAGCTTGAAGATTTATTAAAATTTGATTTCAATAAAAAGTTTACTCAGAAGGACTTGTTTTGCTTCATTAAGTAATACTATTGCTTCTCTAGGCAATTACACATGTAATTATATATCATACATTATAATAAGAAAAAAAAAAAAGATTATGGAATTAAAATAATTTCAAAATAATCAAAAATAATCAAAATTAAGCATCCAAATTCTAATAAAATCCAAATGTTTCGCTTCAAACTCCTTACAGCATTAAATGACTTTTTAGCTTTAGTTGAATAATTTATCACGTTATAAATAAATATCAACGCCCATGTTGTAATAAGAAAAGATATCGGTAGAATTAATGCGATTAATTGGCGATTGGTGAAATCTAATAAGTATTTATAGCTAAGGATTGAAAACCCACAAATAACGAAAGTAAAACCGAGTCCAAATGAATATTCGGCAAACCTTATCCATTTCATGACTTGTTTAAAAGAAATATTACTTTTGCTATCAAAATTCGCTCTTGAGTTTGTCGAAACAGAATTTACAAAAAGAATAAACGACAGCATTAATAAGAAACTCACTGAAACTATGCCGCTAGATGGGGCAACCTGCCAAATTAAAGCGAGAATTGTGAGAACAGCGCCTATCATTATTGTACTGAGAGTAATCCAGTCTCTAACGTTAATTTCCTTACTTTCTTCTTCATTATCCATTTTTATTACCAAAAAATTATTGTTTAAATAAAATTACTAAACACTAAACATTTAAAAATTTTTGTTAGAAAGTTCTAAAGAGTATTATTTTTAATTTCGTAAAAGGATTTCAGTATAATTTACTCACATGGTTTCGATTAACCTTCAAATTATTTATAAAAAATTGGTAATTTCTATAAAATTCCAAAATTTATTCCAATTATCAATCTCTCCTTTG
>JAUWRB010000264.1 GCA_030610785.1 Promethearchaeota archaeon
TAATAATTGAAACAAAAATTAATAAAAGGAAAGAGGAGTATAGAACCAACATGAGAAGTACTCCTCCAAATTTAATACAAAAAAAAAGAAAAAGAGGTAAAAAAAAAATGTGTTATGGAAATGAATATAAAAGAAAAAACATGAATTGGCAAGGCTCTTTCCCTCCATTTCCTCCCTTTCATGGCAAAGAAATTTCGGGAATGGTAAAAGGGATCTTTAATCAAGTAAAAAACTGCGTGGGAAACTTTGAAGGTTGGATACCTTACGATATAACAGAAATGGACAATTATTATAGGATCGATATTCCTTTACCTGGATTAACGAAAGAAGATGTTAAGGTCTCATTGATAAGCGGGTGCTTGAATGTGTCAACAACAAGACCTAAGTCCACCGATAAAGAAGTAAAAGAAAAAAAGAGTGATAAATATTCTAAAAATGGACCTTTTCCATTCATGGGATATTGGTTTTCTGCTCTATGGGAGAAAGATGTAAACTTGGATGTGCCTTTGCCCGTTGATGCAAATGAGGATGGTATTAAGTCAATAATGAAAAATGGTTTATTAAAGATCAAAATTGAAAAGAAACCAGCAAGAAAAATTGATGTTAATACAGAAGATGGCAATGGAGAAAACAAATCTTGGAATCCAAAAAAATAATTAAAAACGAGTTTATAACAAATAATAATGGAGCGCTTTAGAATAAAAATTATCGCTCAACGATATTTTTAATTGAAATCTAAATTCTAAAGCACACCAATTAAATATTTTTTTTTTAATTTTTATATTTTATTAAAAAATATTATTAATTTAGGAATAATCGATTTTACTCAATAGATATAAAGAAAAAAAAAAATTATAAGTTTTTTGTAACTCTCTTTTTATCGTAAATCTCCAACATTGCTGGCATGTATAATCTATTCAATTTTTTGTAGGTTTTAGTATTTTTTTTTATCGGGTTCTTTTCGCTGACAAATCTGACCATTTTCTCTATTGCATCGTCAATGCTATTATATATCTTGCAACCATAAAAGCCTAGAATTGCAGCGCCCATAGCAGCTCCATCTTTGCACTCAGGAACTAAAACTTTCTTTTCTATAACATCAGCAAATATTTGAGACCATAACTCGCTATTCATTGCACCCCCGTCAACCCTTAATTCAGTTGTTTTGATTTTTCCCATTCCTTCTAAAAGTGTAAGATACATCTTGGCGCTTAACGCTGCACTTTCCATTAGAGAGCGAATAAAATGCGCTCGCGAATGATTTAATCCAAGCCCATGAATTGTTCCTTTGCGGAATATGTACAATGGAATAAATAATAGTCCTTCACATCCCGGAGATATTTGTTCTGCTTCTTTAGTTAGCATGTCATAGATATTAGCATCTGTTCCCTCACATTCTTTAACTTGTAATTGACAAAAATTATCTTTAAACCATTTGAATGCCGAACCAGTTCCAGGGATGGCCCCTTCAATCATCCATTTTCCCTTGGCAGCAGCTGGCAATGAAAAAATCGGAAAATCTCCAGCAGGCATAATCGGTTCATCTACTATTAAATCTACAAAAGTCCCCGTTCCTGTGGTTGCTTTGGCTTGACCCTTATTCACAACCCCTAGACCTAAAGCAGAGCATTGTTGATCTCCGCCTCCTAAAATCACAGGAACATTGTTCTTTAAACCAAGCTCTTTTGCCGCTTCGCTTGATAACTCCCCAATTACTTCGCCGGGCATGCGCAGTTCAGGCCATAAATCCACAGGTAAACCGTAAAATTCTGCAAGATTTTCGTCCCATTTTAATGTGTTTAAATTTAGAATTCCGAAAATCCCGTTCGTAGGATCTGTAAAGTATCCTCCGCATAATTTATGGTATACATACGTATCAGGATGTATGATTTTATAAGCTTTACTAAATAAATCCGGCTTATTTTCCTTGAGCCAAAGTAATTTAGGAATGGACCTACGTAGCCCCCCTTCTTTAAGTAATTCCTTACTATCTGTTTCCCTTTCATCTTGCCATGTGAGAGCTTTATGGAGTACATTTCCATTCTTATCAACAATAGTTGAAGTTGCCCGATGAAACGCCGCTGATATTCCAATAATGTCAGCAGAATTTATCTTTTTCACCGCTTGATTGCAAGTACTTTTAATCGCGTTCCACAATATGATTGGATCTTGTTCATCAATACCTACTGGTTGTTTTACTACTGGATATTCTTCGTAGGCTTTTACAATCATATTTCCATTAATATCAAATATCGTTGTCCTTGTTCCAGTCGTTCCACAATCAAAAACACAAATAAATTCGCTCATTTTATCACCTTAAAATAAATTTCTATATTTAATATAAGTTCAATTTTTTAATTTAAATAACTTTTAATAAAAATTCTGAAATATCGATTATTTTTATATTTTTTTTTTCGTTCTCTTTTACTCCATGTGCCAAACCTAATTCACAGAGGGGACATGCTGAAATAAAAATATTGGCGCCAGTTTCTTTTAGTTCTTCAATCCTATTAGATGCCTCTTTAACAGCTATTTCTTTATCTGCCCAATGTAAAGTTCCAGACCAACCACAGCAATGGGTATATTCTTTATTATACATGGGTTCGATGAGTTCAATACCTTGAATTTTTTCTAGAATTGCTCTGATTGATGTTGTATCGTTTAAGTTCCGTGCTAGAAGGCAAGGGTCATGGATGGACACCTTTTTAAAATCGTCTGAAATTGGTTTTTCAAGTTTTAATTTGCCTTGTTCAATTAATTGTTGAATGAATTCTACAATATGAATTATTTTTGTCTTAACGTTAATTTCAGCCTTTTGATACCTTTTAGTTAATGTCTCCACGCACCCAGGGCAATCAGAAATAACAATTTTAGCGCCAGTTTTTTCGATTAATTCTATATTTTTTTTAGCAAGGTCTTTTGCCGTGTCAAGATCTCTTATATTAAAGGCAGGAGCTCCACAACACGCTCTTTTCTCCAAATTAGTGGAGAATTTTATTCCTGCTTTTTTTAATATTTCTATATTTGCTTTAACGACTTCTGGAAATTTCATTGTTTCGCAACCAATATAATAGAAGACCTCATCTTTACTGTCTGTTTCAACATTTTCAATCCCTTTTTCTTTATAAGTTTTAAAGATATTGTAGTCTTCTATGGTGTTGGTTTTTTTTAATTTTTCAATTTGCTCTTTGCAATAATCGGGCATTAAACCTTTATCGTTAAGGTCTTCTCGTACCGTTTCTAAAAGCGAAACAACCGAGAATTCAAAAGGACACCATACTTTACAATTTTCCTCGTTAGAACATTTGTACATTAAATCAATGAATTCCTTATTTGCGGGGTCAGCAGGGTCGATTTTTCCAATAGAAAGATAATACCCTATTCTTGCTTTATAAGCGGGACTCATGGTTTCGGTTTGAGTCACTTGAAGCACTCCGCAATCGAAGCGACACATATTCGGACATAGCATGCAATTAATAAGATTCTTTACATCTGCCTTGTATTCGCCCTCAGGATAAAAATTTTTAGATTTGAGCCTAAAATTCTTCATTACTATTCTTTTAATATCTCTATCTGCATTGTTGATTATCGGTAACATCCATTTATATTTTTTTAAAGTTTCAAAAACGCCCATTTAATTATCTCCTCCTTCTTTTTTCCAAGTATTTACATAAATCTTACCTGGATTTAAAATATTATTGGGATCAAGAACTTTTTTTATCGCTCTTAGAGTATCTATGCCTGTTTTACCCCACTCTTGTTCCATCCAATGAAATTTATTAAACATTTCAAAAATTTCCATTTTAATCATATTTTTTTTTATTTTTTATTTTTTTTAATTACTGATCACACTTTTTCTATTATTATAAAAATGCAACATTGCAAATTAATTCAATTTTAATCTTATATCGAGGGATCTTTAT
>JAUWRB010000213.1 GCA_030610785.1 Promethearchaeota archaeon
AAATAATTAATATGGGCGGTTTTAATTATTCAAAATTCCATATTTATTAAGATTTTTAAAATTTTTACTTTTAAAAAAATTCAAGATGTTTTCATCAGTTTTGATACATAGAGTTACATCTAGTTCGAATTTTGTAAGTAAATCATCAATCTGACTAAAATCATAAAGTGCTGAGTTTTTATGAATTAGAGATTTAATTTTATCAATTTTTTTAAATATGGAATTTTGAATAATTAAAACCTCCCATATTAATTATTTAGATATTCTTTTAAGTATTTCTTGACAAAGATTCATAAATTCCATTGTAGAAGAGGAACGAGGACTATCAACACAAACAGGTAAATATTTACCTGAAGCATTTTTAATATCTACTTTATTTGTAATTTTGCTTTCGAAAATTATCGCATCATTATTGACTGAATTTTCTTGTTTGAATACTTCTAAAAATCCTTTGATACTTACTAAACCATCTTTATGAACATTTATTCTTTTATCTAATAAATTAATTAAAATGCCTGCCAGCTCTACTGAACTATTTTTTTCTTCCATTTTAATCTCTATAGTTTTATTTAACGAATGTATTAATAATGGAATTCCTGTAATAGATAAATAATCTGGAATTGTAGGTATTATGAAATAATCAGAAGCATAAAGAGAGTTATGAGTGGTTGTATAAATATTTGGAGGGCAATCAATAAGTATAATATCATATTGATTTTTTATTTTTTCAAGAAATCTATTAAGGATTGCAAATCTGGATCGTACATAATTAACTATTTTTTGTTCTAATTGCATTAAATGATAAGTTGCAGGGAGTAAGTCTAAATTCGTTAAAGGATGTGTTTCTTTTCCCTGAATAGTTTTTCGAACGACCGATTTTATTATAGCATTATCAAAATTAAATAGTTTTTTATCGACATCTTCCTCTAGGGCATCTAAAAAAATTTGATAAATTGTTTCCTTATAAATTTCATTATCTTTTTTTTCATTTTTGAATTTTCTAAAATATCTTTTTATCCCCATTAATAATGTTGATACGTTTGCTTGCGGATCCGCATCAATTACTAATACTTTTCGATTTTCTCTAGCTAATTCACCCGCAATATTAGCACAGCATGTAGTTTTACCAACCCCTCCCTTTAAATTTATAAAGCTAATTACAGTACCCATTAATCATCCCTCTAAAATAATATCATTATTATTTAAACAAAATCATTGTTACATGTCTTTTCTTGAATACACTAATGTATAACTTTTATTTAAGTATTTATATAATAATTTTAAGATTGTATTAATTGTTTTAAATACAGATTTGTTTTTCTCATTAACTCTTGATTTTAAAAATGGAGTAAGTTCCATACGCTTTAGCGACTAATTGTTTATTATTTATTATTTCTGACTCCATGACGGCGATCTTTTTACTTTTATGAATAACTCTTGTTTCGCACGTGAGATTACCTGATTTAACAGCTTTGAAGTAGACAATTTTAATTTCTATGGTTGCGCATAGTTCAGATTCATCCAATAAGGAATATAGAGCTCCACCCATGCCCGTGTCAGCCATCGAATATATAACACCGCCATGTAAAACCTTGTGTGGATTTAATAATTTCTCGTTTACATTCAAAACGCATTGAGTATATCCGCTTTCTAAATTAGTAAAATTCAGACCGATTAATTCTCCAAAAGGGTTGAAACCCTTGGATTTTAGGGGAAAAATTTTAGGCATGTCAGTTATTAATTGTCTAAAGTATAAGAATTCAATTATAATTTTATCATGGTCGTCTAATTAATTATTATAATCCTTCTTTAATTCGATTCTATAGCTATTTCGTTGATAATACTCTAATAATATAGTCATTTTAGTATTAATTTTAATCTATAATTTTTAATAAAGCGATTTTAATAATTTCTTCATATTTTTAGATAAATTTTAGGTAAAAATGTCAGAAAATAACAAGCAATTATGCCGTTTTTGTCAAAGGCAAATGAGATTAACTTATTATTGTGAAGGGTGTGGTGCTAGTTGTTGTTCTGATTGTTTAATTGAGGAAAGAATCGATTATTATGTTTGTAATGATTGTAATTCTAAAAGCATTGAAATTTTGGATTCAGAAGGTAGGAAAGCGTGTAAGGATTGTAATGGAGAAAATATAATCAAGGTAAGTCAACCCATTAAATCTTGTCCGAAATGTCATTCTCATCGAATTATCAACATTTACGAGAAAAAAGAAGAGTTAGAGCAAAAATTTTTAGAAATAATTAAAAATCTTCGTTTATTTGTCGACCCTCTCAGGGAACTCATTAATAAGATGAATGTTCTCAGGGAAAAAGTTAAAAAAGCGCGAGATCCTCCCATTAGATGTTATCATTTTCCAAGAATGGAGGCGGATTTATTAGCTCTTTTTAAATTATTTATTCAAGTAAAAAACGACTTACTTGAAAAAATGAATGTTCATCTCCATCATTTAGCTATAAATAAGGAATACTTTTTTAACATTTACGATCAACCTAGTTCAAATATAACAATTATTGAGGGCATTTTAGAGAACCTAAATAGGAGTTATGAATCAATTTCCGAATTCGTAAAAAATAAAATTAATACAATCACCGAAAACATAGAATCTCATCAGATAAATTTGCAGTTTATTGATAAAATTAGCGTCTATTTTTCGACTTATAAGGCATTTCTTAGTTTAGCGGAAGCAGAAAAACCTGTTTTCGCTATTAATGCAAAATTAATTAATGGGTTAAATAACCAAGAAATATTCAGGAAAAAACGAGGGATTTTATTCGTTACAAATCTTGATTTATCTTTCGTTCACGAATTTGGCACGTTAAAGAAAAAGCAAGAACTGATTTTAAAAGCTCCCGTGAACGATTTAACTAGGATTAAAGAAAAGGGAAAAGTTTTCAAGAAATTATACATGGAATTCGCTTACGGGAAGTATGAATTCTCCCTTCCTACAAATGCGGTTAAAAAAGTAATCGAATATATTATTTTAGCGAGGACTTTTGACGAAACGGTTAAAAAATCAATCGAGTCAGCGAAAAAACTCAATGAAATAGAAGTTAATTTAGACGATTTAACAAATTTTATTGAAGAAGGCATAAATTCTTTTTTCAGTTTAAAATGTATATATAATAAGAAAATTGAAGTTGATCAAAGAAAAAATTATTACAAAGATATAAATTATAACGAAAAGATTGCTCAAAACATCAATTATCATCCCAATCCCCCTCAATATCGTGGTTTTATGAACGAACCACAGTATAATTCTTATCAAAGTCAAGACATGTCGAATTCTTTTCCAAAAAAACCTTTCTATCCTTATCCAAATTATAATCAAGTGCCTCTTAATTCGCAACATTATCGCGAAGGAACTTTTCCGCCTCACGCAAGAGATCCTAGAATTCAACCATTCGAAAATCCAAGTTATCCGGGTTATCCAGTGAATAATATGAGACAAGCAATACCCCCTAATTACAATGAGAATGGCTTTAATGTTCAAAATCTTTTTAATCCAAACAGATTTCAAAACTATGAACCTCAAAGATACAATAATCCTTACTGTAATCAAGACTCTGATCTTGAAGAAAAGAATTTGCTGATGAAGAAATTAGAACAAGCACAAAAATACAGTCAACGGTTCCCAAATCAAAATTACGATTTTAATAACGATTTATCTCGCCCACCGATTTTGAATAAAGAGAACGATTCTTGGTTTGATCAAAATGTAAATCTCCACAATAGACAACGGTCGTTTCAACAATTCAACAAGAATCATTTATCTGATTTTTTTAAACAAAATAACGCTCCAATGATTGATCCTTACGCTCCAATGATTGATCCTTACGCTTCAAAAGAAGATTTATTTGAAGAAAATAGAGAAAACCGTAAAAAAATGCAAGAATTGAAAAAAGAAAAATATAGTCTAAAAGAAACTTTAAAAAAACTTGAAGCAAAATTTGATTCAGGTATTCTCTCAGAAGTAGAATATTTCAGGAAGTTTAAAAACTTCCATAAAGAGCTATATTCAATCAATACTAAAATTGAATCGTTAACCGATAAATTGAAAAAAAAAGAGAAGTTTTTAAAGAAAAATAAAAGAAATTTTAACGATAAAAGATATGGTTTTTAATGTTTTTTCTATTATAATTTTAAAATTTATATTTTAATATTCTTTATTTATTACATGGAAAAAGAAGGATTATTCACGACCGTTGTAGGTAGTTTTCCGTTAAATAATACTAAGGAAAATATGACGAGGGCTTTTAACGATGAAATTACCGTTGGAATTGATTATCCGTGTTATCCACAATTAATCTCAATGAACGCGCAATTTTTATCTCCTTTATCTAAAATTATTGAACCTTTAAAGGAAATTGATGGTGCTTTTTATTTAAGCAACGATTTTAAAATTCCTGACGAACCAGTTGCTTTAGAATACGGTAAATTCTTGATAAATTTTTTAAAAGAACGCCCACATCTTAAAAAATCAATAAAAGGCACAAAAGCCTGCTTGACGGGCCCATTCACGTTAGCAAGCGAAATAATTTTACGGGGAGAACTTGCTAAAGGAATTAACCCTGCGATTTTTAACGAGCCCCGGGCAATAATGGTTGATTGGATTGTTGATAAGCTTGCCGAAATAATGAAAATAATAGGAAAGGCATATAACGATATGGGCGTGAACATGATATCCATGGACGAACCCATTTTAGGACTCTTAGTTGGAAGAAAAATTTGGTTTTTTACGGAAGATTTTATAGTAAATACTTTAAACAAGGCTCTATCAGGCATAAAAGAACTATCATCTATCCACGTGTGTGGTAGAATTAGCCCTTATTTACGCGATATCCTCTTACAAACAGATGTGAAAATAATGGATCATGAATTTCGTACAAACGAGAAAAATTTTGAAGTATTTCAAAAAAAACATTTCGAAAATACTGGTAAATATTTAGCAATGGGTACGATTCAAACAAAATGTTCTCCAATACCAGACGGAAAGATAGAAGATTACGTGGAAGATGTTAGCTTTCTTAAAAATTATATTAAAAAGGGAATAGATCTCTATGGTAAAAACAATTTAATTATTAAACCTGATTGTGGCTTTGGACCGTTATTAAATACTTTTGATGGAGAATTTGGCTATGAAATCACCTTAAAAAAATTAAGTAACATGGTCTTAGCGCTAAAAGAAATTAAATAAAACAAAAAAAGTTATAAATCTAAATACAAGAAAAGATTATCCTTCCATTTCTTTTCTTAATTTTTCAATTTCGTCTTGGAGGTTTTCCTTTGACATTACTTCAGAATCTCTTGATTCAATATCTATTTCTGGAAGATATTCCAAATCGTCTGCGGGAACTTCTGGCATGGTACCGCTAGTTTCTAAAAGCATCTCAGTTTCTAATAGGTTTAATTCATCATTGACATCTATTCCAAGATCAATCTCAAGATCCCCGCCGAGTATCTCTGCGGACTCCTCTATCTCAGAGACATAGGCTTCAGAATCTTCCGCAATTTCCGCAATTTTAGTAGGAGACGCTTGTATCGCTATATCTCTTAATTCATCTCTTATTCCACCCATTAAATCTCCAGTTTGCTGAATTATTTGTCCCTCTTCAATAGCTTCAATCTGGCGCTCGATCTTGACTCTTATATTATTAGAACGATCGACTTTCTGCTGGTATTGCTTGTATTGGATTAAATAATTTTTAGCTCTTTGCTTTTCTCCCCTCTTTAAAGCTATTTTTGCGTTTTTTCGGGAGATATCAGCTCTCTTACTATAGTTTTTATTGATTAACGCTAATTTACGAATATGCATTTTTGATTTCGTAATTAATCGGTCCT
>JAUWRB010000059.1 GCA_030610785.1 Promethearchaeota archaeon
ATAAATAGCAGTTGTAGCAAAATAGATAAAAAAAAATAACGGGGAATTATTAATCTTTTTCGTCAAGATATTCTCTTTTTTTTATAATTTTCTTAATTATTTACTTGTTAACCTTCAACTATAAAAACAAAACAAAATAGTTGTATATTTTTAAGGAAATCGCAAAATGGTAAAAAATACTGATCATTTTCTAAAGTCTTGGTCAAACTAAATATTAATATGAAAAATACATCATTTAAAAATAAATTTAATTTATAATTTTAAAATTGTCATATTTAAATATTTTAACATTTAAGAGATAATTATAAAGTTTTTTAAAGAAATTAAATAATAAGAAAGAGGTATTCTACATGTGTATATGGTGTATGAAACATGGAGCGGGCAAGAAATGGTATTTTGCGTGGCCATATTTGACCAGCAAGCCTAATTAAACTCTAAAAATTATTCCGATCAGCTCGCAAAAGACATGGATTTAGAAGCATATTTAACAGAGCAATGGATGAATTTTGAACAAATATTCATCAGAAAAATAATGGGCTTTTCTTCTAAAGACTTAGGATATAAATTGAAAATGCCAATTATAGGAAAAGTACTTAGGTGGAGAGCAGAGCAGATGATCCATAGTGAAAAGAAAAATAGAAATCCCATAAGAGGAGATGGTCACTTTGGACAAGTTATTCCATTAGAAGATGGACAAGCAATTCTTTCTGAGTTAGCAGCAGAACCAATAATTTGCAACTATTGCATGTGTCGATGGATGCAAAGGAAAGAAAAAGAAGCCGTTTGTATTAATTTTGGTGCATTATCGGGGGTAATAGAAAAACTTCCGCGTTTTATACCGAAAGAGAGAACGGTGAGGATAGACCGTGAACAAGCCATGGAAATACTGGAAAAAAATAATAAGAAGGGCTATATTGCTTCAGTGTGGTTTCAACCGGTACCATATATAAACGCTATCTGTTCTTGTGAAAGTCCTGAATGCGGTGGACTTACTCTGAGAAATAATTTTGGTTTAAAGGCAGTTTATAAAGCAGAATACATCATCCAATTAAACCAAGATAAATGCCAAGGATGTAAGGAATGTGTAGCCATGTGCCAATTCAGTGCTATTCGTTATATTCCCTCAATGAAAAGAGTTATTATTGATTATGATAAGTGCTTTGGATGCGGCATTTGTCGCCACGCTTGCAAACACGACGCGCTGACTCTCATTCCAAGGGAGGAATATCCCGGATTTAATGGAGAATATTAGAGGGAGTGTGAATGAGCAAAATGAAGAAAAAGAAAAGAACAAAAATTGTTATCGATTATTCGAAATGTGGAGAGAATGGGAAAATTGACCCTAGAGATTGCAGTAAATGCATGAGAGCTTGTGATCCGGCGGTTTTTATCATGCATGAAACAATAGGTCTCGAGAAAAAGCAGAAAGACCCATATAACCCACAAGACTGGCGTATTACCCCAATATGGGGGTCATTATGCACTCGATGCTTTAAATGTGTTGATATTTGCCCTGAAAATGCTATAATTGTGTCTTGGTAATATTAAATTAAATTTTTTTTTACGATTTTTTTTAAAAATAACGGAATCAAGGATTTTTTCAATAAAGTAAGTATCTGACTTTTAAATTTTTTAACCAATCGATATTAATTGTTTTATACGCAATAATTGAAATCGATAAGTCAAGCATTTTTAATCCTTTTTTTAATAGTTTTAAAGAAAAATCGTCCACCTTGACATGATCGTATTTTTTTCTTTATTATTAGAAGAAAAATGAAAAATTCTTTATTTAATTATATCATATTACCTAATAATGAACTCAACTCCATCCTATAAAAAATTCGAATCATTTTCGTACAAATCGCTTGCAGATTTGAAACAAAAGATAAAAGAATTGCGACTCGAGATTCCTATAAGCCTTAAAACAGAAATTTTAAAACAAAATGTAAAAATAAAGGAAAGAACTATTCCTAATCGGTTGTCTATACAACCCATGGAGGGATTTGATTCAAACTTAGATGGTTCCCCGGGAAAATTAACCTTTAGAAGATATAAACGGTATGCTAAAGGGGGGGCGGGATTAATTTGGTTTGAGGCAACTGCAATTTCACAAAACTGTCGTTCAAACCCTCATCAACTAATTTTATCAGAAAAAACAACAAATAAATTCAAAGAACTTGTCTCTTTTGTTAGAGCTATTTCCAATAATTCTCTAAAAGAATTAGGTTTTAAGAAAAAATGTTTGTTAATTTTACAATTAAACCATTCAGGAAGATATTGCCGAAGAGAAGGTAAAAAATATCCTATAAGAGCATTTCATAATTCTGATCTAGATGAGACAATTGGGGTCTCTAAAAAAGATGGGATTGTTATTTCTGACGAGGAATTAGAAAACTTAGAAGAAATATGGGTTAACAAGGCAATTTTAGCAAAAGAAATAGGTTTTGATGGTGTTGATATTAAATCTAGCCATGGTTATTTGATTAGCGAATTATTGAGTTCTAGAGCTCGAAATAATTCTAAATATGGAGGAAAGTCTTTAGAAAATAGAGCATGCTTTCTTCTAAACATTGTCAAAAAATTAATGAAAGAACTAAAAAATGATTCCTATTTTTTTATTACAACTCGAATGAGTGTTTATGATGGTATTCCCTTTCCTAATGGATTTGGAGTCAAATCAAAAGAAAGTGAGGTTTTTCCTGCATCGATCGATCTTACGGAGCCGATAGAATTAATTAAAAGATTACATGATAACGGAATAAGGTTAATTAACATTTCTGCCGGAAATCCTCATTATAAACCACAAATTACAAGACCACATGATACACCCGTTAAAGGAGGAACTTTACCAAATGAACATCCGCTTTATGGCGTAAATAGAATTCTTAATTTGGCTTCAAAAATTAAATCTCAAATCCCAAAAGATATGATAGTCATTGGGTCTGGTTTTTCATATTTGCGCCAATTTGCGGGTCATGTCGCAGCAGGATTAGTCCAACAACAAAAAGTAGATATTTGTGGTTTCGGAAGGATGGCGTTTGCAAATCCTGATTTTCCAAAACAAATTTTTCAAGATGGAATTATTGATAAAAATAAAACCTGTATAACTTGTTCACAATGTTCACAATTCATGAAGCTTGGACTAAATACTGGATGTTCTATTAGAGATCCTCAATATCAAAAAAAGTTATAAGAAAATAAATAAATTAATTATTCTTTAATTAGTTTTGAACTTATCAATGCCTTTTTTATTGTATTTCTCTCATTTTCAGATATTTTTATTAAAGGCGGTCTTATTATATCGTTAGGAATAATCCCTTGGAGCATTAGGGAGTATTTAGTTCGTGCGCGATAATTTCTAACGGGAGGCATGAAGATTATATCTACTAAAGGTTGAAAGAAATTTGATAATTCAATTGCTTGTTCGTATTGTTTGGATTTGATATATCTAAAACAATCAACTTGCCATTGAGTAAATTGAGCGCATGATCCCAATAAGCCTCCATCGGCACCTAATAAAAACGATTCGATTACGAAATTATCATTTCCCGTTAGGAAAGAGATTTTTTTTTCTTGCTTTTTTAAGAAACTATAGACAGATTTATAAATTGATATGTCAAAACTCGCTTCTTTAATTGCTTTAACATGTGGAATTGATATTAATTTTCTTAATGTCTTTTTAGAATATAAGCAACCTCCCAAATCGTCTTGTAAATTAAAAATAATAACATCTGCATCTGTCTCTGAAGCTATTGCTTCGTGATAATTATATATTAAGGCAGTATCTTGAGGTTTCCCTCTAAATGTAGCGTGAGGGAAAATTAAAAAAGCATCTGCCCCAGAAGAGAGCGCATTTTTAGCTTCTTTAATCGCACTTTCAGTAGAACCTCCAATTATCCCCGCAATAATTTTTAAGTTTCCTGAAACTCCTTTAGCAGTTTTTAATAATAATTTTCTTTCGTCTATGGTTAATAATGGGCCTTCTCCCGTGTCCACATTAATTGCAAAACCACTTACATTTTGACTCTTTAACCAATTTAAATAATTTTTGAAACTTTCTAAATCAATAGAAAAATCTTCATTCAATGGAGTAATTGTTGCCGAAAATATTCCTTTAAAATCAACCATTATTGAAATTAATATTCCATAATAATACTAATATTATTTTAATTTAACATCGTTAGCAGTATTGTAAAGATAACTAAAATAATAATTGCTAGCAGGCCCAAAGGCGATATTATCTGCGAGTATTCCCCAATAGCTCAATTTCTTAAAGAATTTCTCTGAAAGTATTATAAAAGCATCTTCCCCTTCATCCATTACAATACAATCTCCAAAAATTTGGTCTCGGGACCTTAATTCGCAGAGAGGTTCGTATTTTTTTAATAATTGTTTGAATTTTTCATCCTTTAAGGAAATTTCTTCTACTAAAATTTTTATATCCGTAACACCTCGAGCTCTTGCTTTTTTCATATCGTCGTAGAACACTTCTAAAAAGTCTATATCCGTACTAACTAAATATATTGAATTTCTTGCAATATTAATTAAGGATAACGCTTTATTTATACATATATTCCTACCTCTATGGATATAAAGGGCAATTTTAATTGGTGTATCGTGAGACTGATAAATCGGAGTTAATGAATGAATAATTTTATTAGAATGATGATCAAAATTATCGTTGTATTGTTTTTTTGCTATTATTAAGGCTTCATCTGGTGATTTGGCGAAATACCTGGACGGACGGCTATTTTCCTCCTTAATTATCCATTTTTTATCTTTTTCGAGTTGTGTTAGGATATTATAAATTCTAGAATAGGGCACTCCAGAAGATTCAGAAAGTTCTCGGGCATCCATCGGTCCCTTTGATATTAATGTTAAATATATTGAAATTTCATAATCAGTTAGCCCAATAGACTTCAGAGCTGCTTTTACATTTTCTGGGATTTCACTGGACATTTTTCTACTTCCTCTTAGACTTGTAAAAACATCAAAACTTCTTTCAATAGAATAATGATTGAGATCTTAATAAGTTTAATATAAATATTAATAGATATTGTCAATTTATCTTAAACTAATTAATTGTTATTGTTTGAGAATTCTTGAAGGTTTAAAAAAATATTTTTTAATAAATTCTTTTCTACATTTTTCGGGATTTTTACTATTTCTTAAGATAAAATCTTCGCATTTTTTATAAAGTTTTACCATATCATCGTATAGTTTTCTATATTTAGAATCAGCTTGAATAACGCTACTTTCTTGAAGATTCACGAAGTTCTTTAGAATTTCATTCCATGTTTTTTTATTATTGATAGAATCGTAATAAGATTTTGCACTCCGAAGTGCTGCTCCTAAAGCAGCAGAATCAGTAATTTCGAATTTTTTTACATTAGTATTAAAAATATTGGCTGCGATTTGTAAAATTTCCTCGTTTGCCGAAGCCCCTCCAGTAGCATGAATAACCTTTGGTTTTTCGTCAATCCATTCAGAATGAAGCTTCATTGATAAGAATTGACATTCAATTATCGCTCTTACATTACCTATCAAGTCATTCTCATCGAAACCAAAACGATAAACCTTAGGTTTCAATACCAATGGCACAATTTCCGGAAAAAAGTAAGGTAACATAATTTTTCCGTAATTCCCGGGTGGTGATTTACTTAATATCTGTGAAAAATCATCCCAATTAAGGGAAAAATGTTCTTTAATCTTTTCCCTTGCTAACGACCCATTCTTATAACAAATTATACTCATGTAATCCCCGGTGGGAGCACCAAAAACATGTCCGCCCCCTTTTATATCTAAATAGAGATTCTTTAAATAGGCGAAATATGTGTCACTTGTACCTAAACTAATTGCCGCTTTTCCTTTTTCAATTAATCCTACTCCAATTAAACTGTTTGGATTGTCTCCTGACCACGCAATGAGAAGTGTTTCAGGATTGAAATTATATTTTTTAACGTAAAAAGGTGATATTTTACCGATGATATCGTAGGAATTAACCAGAGGCGGTAATTTATTTTTTAAATTCGGAGCAGTAGCTTCTAAGGCATTGTTATCCCATTCTTTTATTTTAATGTTCATTAAGTTCATTCCTGCTCCATCTCCATGATCAATTGGAGCATTTTTTCCTAATAATACTGAAGCCATGAAAGAACTCACAAGATGGATGATTGATGTTTTTTTATAATCTTTAGGATTTTCTTGAAAAAATTTTCTAATTTGAGGGCCAGAAAATCTTTCGAAAGTATTTGAACCGGTAATTTTAACTGTTGATTCCAAACCTCCTAGCGCCTTACGGATTTCTTGGCATTGCTTAAAAGTACTTGAATCCATCCAAATTGGACTGGTTCTTCGGGTAAAAGAATTATTAAATTGCTTAATCAAAGGCTCATCAATATTTAATTTTTGAAGATTTTCTTCAAATTTTTTGTTTAAATAAACCGTTCCATGTTGTTGTCCTGAACCTGATATTGCTTTAATCTCTTTAATCGGGACATTATTTTGAATTTTTTCGAATAATAATTCTAAGGCTTCCACCCACATCAAAGGAAACGAATGAATAACTCGTTCATTTTCTAATATAACAATCCCATTTTGAGTATTGTAATGAGGCAACTCTTTATCGTAATTTACACTGTTTCGATAAATAATTTTACGAGAATTAAAATCTATTAATACCGCACTTAGACTTTGTGTTGAACAGTCTAATCCAAGAAAAAAATCGCTCATTATATTAATTACCGTTTTTGGACTAAAGAATTTTTTCGTTAATATCGCATCAATAAAACAAAATGTTCATTTTAATAGAGATCCCATTACTAAAAAATGTTTTTACAATATATTCCTTATTTTAAATTTATAAAATTATAAAATTATTAATTAATAGTTAGAATTAGAAAATGATTTAATGCAAAATCCGAAAAAATATTAATGTGTTGATAATTTCACATCTTCTCCATGAGATTTTCATTCATTAATTTAGTCTTTTTCGACAAAAAAACATTTTTCGAAAAAAAAATTGAAATTTTTGAACATTATTTGAAAAAATTTAATAATTAATTTTTACAATTAATAATTAAATACTATTAAGAAGAATATATTAAATGGAGAAAAAAAAAATGGATGTTATTGACCTTAAAATACTCGAAGAGCTAAATGAGAATAGTAGAGTATCGTTTAATGATATTTCGAAGAGTGTAGGAAAAACTGAAGCTACAATCAGGCGAAGAGTTAAAAAGTTAATTGAAGAAGGGATAATTAAACGATTTACTATTGACTATACCATTAATTCTAAGCCAAAGACCAGAGCAACCGTTAAGATTGAACCAGATTTCAAAGAGATTAAGAGTATTTTAAAAGATTTGAGGGGAATTGAAGAGATTACCGATATATGGAGACTTTCGGGAGAATGTGGGCTTTTTATCAAGGTAGAAATCGATTCAATTGAACATTTTAATCCGCTAATAGAAAACAAGATTAGTCAAATTAAAGGCGTCAAAATCAGCGAAACTTGTTTTATCACAGACATTATAAAATGATTCTGCTGTGTTATTAAAATTAGGTCTAATATCCCAATAAAAAAGCTGTTTTGGGTTAGTAAATCATCTCTTTTTAAATATTAAAATAATACATCTAAAGTAATCCTTCTTTAGTTTTTTTTAGAAACAATTAATTTAATTACTAATTTAAAACTTGGTTTCATGAAATCTATAAAATTATAATATCATAATTAATTTATTTGGTTTAGATTACTTATTTAGATTGATTTATTTGATTTAGATTACTTATTTAAATTGACTCCAATAAATAATCTATTTTATTTAATTTCAAATATTTTATTTTATTAAATAATATTAAAAACTTGATTTAAAAATGAGTTATAAATTCTCAAAAGAAGAACTCAAAGAACTTCTGATAGATTATAACGCAATTGCCTTAAAGGACCACGAGCTTCCTTTAAATGTCAATATTTGGGACGAAACTCTCAGAGACGGAGAGCAAAGTCCAACTGTACATCTCACGCTTGACGAAAAAATCCATTTAGTTAAATTAATGGCTGAAATTGGCGTTAAATTAATCGCAGTGGGGTTTCCCGCAGTTTCAGATTCAGAAAAAAAAATTGTTAAGACAATTGTCAACGAAGATTGCAAACATGCCACAATATTGGGAATTGCAAGACCTAAAAAAGAAGACATTGATGCGTGTATAGACGCAGATCTTAAGGAAATCGTCATTTTCATGCCAGTTTCTCCAATATTCATGAAAACATTAAAACTTACAGAACAAGACGAGTTAGAAAGGATTAAGTCTTCAATTCAATACGCAAAAGATAATGGTTTTAAAGTTAATTGGGTTTCTGAAGACGGGACGCGAGCAGAATTTAATCACTTAAAGAATGTATTTCAAACCGCTATAGAAGCTGGAGCCGAAAGAATAGTAATTGGCGATACTGTAGGCGTATTAACTCCTCCCTCGACTTCTTATTTAATTAAGAGAATCATAAACGAAGTTGTAAAACCTTTAAATAAAAAAATACCAATTGGAATTCATACGCATAACGACTTTGGATTAGCAGTGGCAAATACGATTATGGGTGTTATTGAAGGATGTCAATATCCTCATACATGCATTAATGGATATGGAGAACGGGCAGGTAATGCAGCCTTAGAAGAAGTAGTGACAATATTAGAAAGGTTAGGAATTAAAACAGGCATTAATTTAAAAAAATTACCTGAATTGAGTGAGATGTGTGAAAAATTTTTTTGCCAACCATTATCCCAATATAAACCAATTGTAGGGGAATACGCTTTTTCACACGAAAGTGGACTTCATATCGCAGCAATTTTGGCACATCCGCTAACATACGAGCCAATAAACCCACATATAATTGGTAGACATAGAAAATTTTATTTAGGAAAATTCTCGGGTTCTCAATCAATCATCAATGCCTTACAACAAAAACTTAAATTGTTAGATTTAGATATTCCTAAAGAAATTATTAAAAAAATCGTTTCAGAAGTAAAAAAGAAACACGAATCAAGTTCTAAAGACGAGTTACGGAAATCTTTTAACATAATTAAGAAAGAATTGAAAAAGATTTCTACAGGCGTGAGTGATGCGGACTTTTTTGAAATTGTTAATAAGTACGCTCAACCTTTTATTCCTGACGATTCTGTGTTTAAATCAAAGGAATAGAAGTTATTTTAAAAATTTCTCTTTAGAATTTATTCTTCGAAAATTTTATTAATTTCTTCAATCCTTTTTTTAGATTTTTTTAAATCTTTTTTTAATGTCTTAGCTTGTTTTTTATAGGAATCGTCGTCTAATTTCCCAGAATTGTGTTTCTTCTCAATAAAGCTTAATAAATCGCGGACAGAATTTATTTTATTTTCTAAACCTTGCATTTCAGCTTCTAAAATTTCTTTTGAAAGAGATTTAGGTTTTGATTTAGGTTTTGATTTAAGTCTAATTGTTTCTTCAACTATGGGCAAACCACTTGAAAATTTTTCTGTACTTGTTTCTTCTTCAAAAAGATTTGGAGGTTTGTCTGGAAGAGCCGAAAATGCAGCTTGATCTTTTTCTTCTTGATCTTTAGTTTCATCAGTTACTTGAAAGTCATCTATAATATCTTGCTCTATATTTTTAAAATCTTGAGGTTTTACAGGTACTTTTGAGCGCTTAACTTTCTTAAGCTCAATTATTTCATCTTCAGAGATAGATACTTGTTCAATAAGATTATCAATTGTTTTTTTTATTGTATTAATTTGATTTGAAAATATTTTTAAGAGTTCCATTAATTCGCTTTTTTTAGAAATTTTAATTGCAAAATCAATATTTACGGAAGGACTTTCACTATCCGAGGCTCCTTGTGGTTTTATTTCTGGAGAAGGCATGCTAGTAGATTGAATTTCGTTTTCAGAAACTTCATTATTCGATTTTAAATCGATTCGGTAATCAGAAACAAGCCATCTAAAAATATTTAAGGCGAATTTTGAATGTTCGCCATGCTTAAAACCGCCTCCAATCTTATTTCTAAACATTTCATAACTCCCCACGCAACATACTCGCCCATTTTCTGGTGAAGCTACACAAATCAAAGGACTAGAGAATGGATCAGATGTGTCATTAGAAGATGCTATTGCAAAAGCATTTACAAGTGTGGATAAAGAACAGCTTGCTCTAAAACATAACTCTCCAATACCTTCAGTAATGGGATGAGGAGGTATGAATGATGTGATAATAGGAATATTTTCCATTCCTATATTTTTTTCATCGTCTAAAACCTGGTCGTTTTCGAAAACAATTCCAAATTGTTGACTTAATTCGCTTAAATTGCTGTTTCGTCCTCTATCGCCTCCTGCATGTGATAATAATAACAACCCTCCCCCATCGTTCTTAACCCAATTTTCAATTTCCGTTATTTCTTGAAGCGAGATTTTAGAGAAATCCGGGCAACTAAAAACCAATATATCATACGGTTTCAAGGATTCTTGCGTAATAGGCGTTTCTAGAAAATTGTAGCAAATAAAACCGTTTGAGTTTAAATAATCGCGGAGGTCTGAATAATTTTCGTCAATTCTTCCACGAGGCTTATGTGCCGCATCAAATGCAATATAACAGGGTGACATTTATTTATTACCTTGTACGCTTTCGAGCGCTCTTATTTTTTGGAGTGGCGCAACCCCCTCGTCCTTTATTGGCCCGAACTCCCTTTCCAGTACCATCTCTTTTTGGTACGCCTTTTTTAGCCATTTTTTTACACCATGTAAATGTAATGTTAATGTATTTGAATATTTAATGTTATATTTTTTTATTAAAATTTATTATTAATAATAATAAAAATAAACTTTAAAAATATCTATGTTTGTACAAAGTTTTTTTAATTTAAATTTACATTTTACCCAATTATGCTCTTCTTTTGCGTTTAACCCAATTATTGCAACAAGCATGCAAAACTGCAAAAGGTTCAAGTTTTCACGCGGCTGACTGGTATGATTGTTTTCTCGGCGGCACTCTTCAGGTAAGTAACGCAAGCCAGCTCATTAATATATACTCTTGTCTCCTATTATTAAATTATTCTTGCAAATATTTTCAATAATAGCGTTTCTTCCAATTATTGAGTTTTTTGTAATGATATTTTTTAAGGTTACATCTTCTTCTATTACGCAACTCTCTAAGATGGAATTTTCAATAACCGACTTGCTACCAATTGAAACATATGGTCCTATAAGGGAGTTTATTATACTCACATTTTTTCCAATGTAATTTGGCTTTTTAATGAAGGAGCGTTCAATTTTCAAGTTATTATTCTGAGAATCTCCGTTTATTATAGTTTGCTGTTCTAAGAGATAACGATTTCCATTTAATACTTCTGAAGGACGCCCAAAATCAAGAATCCCTTTTTTCAGCTTAACAGCTGCGATTTTATATCCATCGTTAACTAGATCTTGTAAGCTTTCTGTCATATAAATTTCTTTTGAATCTTCCGTTCTTTGATCCAAATAAGTTTTAAGATGTCTAAAAAGAGCATTTGTTGCCGTATTAGAAAAGGCGTAAATACCTGCAATGGCTAAATTCGAAACGTATTCTTTAGGCTTTTCTATTAAATTTTTTATTGTACCATTATCGTTTATTTCTACAACACCATAAGAACTAGCGTCCTTTTTTGGAATTTCCATTACAGTTATTATACCATCTATATCCGATTCATAATATCTATACATTAAATAAGAGTATTCGTCTAGTAAAATCATATCACTAAGAAAAATTAGAGATCCATTTCTTTTATCTTCTTCTTTTGATTTATAATTTTCTTTTTTAAACCTTTCATGAGCTAAATAAACTGCTTCTCCTAATCCCCAAAAATAAGGTACATTATCTTTATAGCCCCGAGGTTTTTGTTTGATAAAAGTAAGCTTAAACTTATTAGCATATTTCTTTTTAACATGGTCTATAATATGTCTTTTCTTATAGCCTACTATTAAGATTAACTCCGTATCACGCTCAAATGTGTTGCTAAATTTTAAGAGAATGTGATCAAGAACGGTTTTTCCTGCTACCCTGATAAATCCCTTTGGTTTAGAAATAGTAAATGGGCGCAATCTTGAACCAATACCAGCAATAGGACCAATAATTTTCATGATTTTTAGATTCGGTTTTAATACATTAATAAAATTATAATTTAAGATTATTTAAATCTTCAGATACAATTATTATACTTCATATTTTTAAATTTAATAATTAGATATTTATAGACTTTTCTTCGTCAAAAATTCTTTGTAAATAACCGAATAAAAAATCAAGACCATTTTCTTCGCGAACAGAACATGGAATTATTTCTGCTGTAGAACCCAATTGAATAAAAACCTCGGATAGTAACATTGATAATTCCCTTATCAAGCCTCTTTCACGCGCGCTCGTAGAATCTTCTAATGCTTGAAAATCTTGACTCCAATTTACAATCATTTCAATTTGATCCTCGTCTATCAAATCTACTTTTGAGAGTATATTAATTTGAGGAATTTTCTGAAATCTAAATTGAACAGAAGCAGCTAAAAGCAACGTGGAAATAAAGCCATTGGGTCGGAGTACAAAATTAGCATCAAAGAGAAAGCTAACAGACCGCTGTATGGACTCAAATCCCAAAGCACTTGCAATTAAGGGGCCTGTCTCTCGAAAAGCAAAAAGTTCAAGTTGCCCTGCCGTATCTACTAAGATCCAATCAGGATTATATTCATCGATTTCATCTTTTAAATCATCTAAATAATTAACCATTAAATCAGACGCTAAAATCATCGCCCCATTAGGGCCCAATCCATACTTATCCATTACTTCTTCAAGAAGTATGTAATCTCTAATATCAATATCCGGAGTATAAGGCATTATTTTAACGCCCGGATCCAAATTTAATGTTATGACTGAAATATCAGGGTCTCTATTCACGATATATTCCTTTAATTCACCAGTAAGCGTTGATTTCCCGGAACCAGCTGTCCCTATGAAATAATTTAGTAACATATCAAATAACCTCTTTTTAACTTTTAATAAATTGATAAATTTGAGCTTTATTGTAATTCTGATAAGTAATATATTGGTTTGTTTAAGTTCTTTTTGAAATACTCAATTTCTTCTTTAGTATGATCACCAATATACTTATTTATATCTAAAACTAATATTGCTTCTTGATCTTTTAATTTTTGAAGACAAATTTTTTGAAGCGCTTCCCATTCATCGTAAGAAAACTTCTCTTTATTTAAAAGACCGTCAACAGAACATATTGAGATTATTTTATTATAATTAATTTGAAGTATTGACTCTATTTTTATAAAATAATCCTTAAACCTTATGGACCCCACTAATCCAATTTTCTTTTCTTTCAACTTAGAAAAATCATATTTTTTAAATTCGCTCAAAAATTCTTCGTTTAATCGCTCAATTTTCATAATATTTATTAATTTTCTGTTGTAGAGATATCTATTTGATATCTTATATATATTAAATGATATTAATTTTTATTTTTTCAGATGTTTTCACATTTTCAATTTGAAAAATTTGATGATATTACTCTATCCAAGATCATCTCAAGTAAAAATTAAAGATTTTGAGCATTTATATAATAAAAAAGAGAAATCGATAATAATTTTTCACTAAATTTATTGATATCGAAAAAATCTATGATCCAAATATGGATTTATTTGACAAAAAATTTCGAATTTAGATTTTTATATCATAGTCGAAAAAATTATATATGTAGATGATCTATATAGATATGTGGTAAATATATGGCATCCAAAAATATCTCAATTAGATTGGATCTTTATCAAAAGCTAAAAAATTTGAAAGAAAAGTATGAGAGCTTTTCAGATATTATCGAACGACTATTGAATGAAGGATTAAAAGGTAGTACATCCCGATTAATGAAATATTTTGGAGTGTGGGCGGATTTCCCAGAGGAAATAAATCAAAATACTAAAGAATTCCGTAAATTAATAGATGATAACATAGAATCACGAATTAAGGAGAGATATTAAGATCTTTACGATATCGCTTTTATGGATAAAAATTTTTATACTATCTTTTTTATAAATATCCTTTGGGTTCAGAGATTAGATAAATAAAGTTTCTCTTCAACATTCTTGATTTTAAGCTATTCATATAATTCTTTAAAGCTATTATCTATATATTATATCAATTCTTATCTTTGATCTTTGTAAAATCTTACAGTTATGTAGATAATAAATTCTTAAATATAAATACAAATACCAAATAATTTAGAACTAGGTTCGATTGTATGGCAAGCATTACTCTTAATTATAATGAATTATCGAATAATGAGATTTTAAAACTCTTTCAAGATAAGATAGTAAAAAATGTGAAAAAAGAATATCAAGAAAAAATCAGACTAGGTAAACCATTAAAATCCAATTACTTAGTTATTCAAAGCGATCCTGAACCTTACACAAGAAGGGCAATTGAACCTTTTTTAAATAAGTTTCTTCCTAAAATTGACTTTAATGCTGAAGTTCATAAAAAAACTAGTTTAGGGAATTTGAAAAAACCTGATGGATTTGTTGCGTCACCGGATAAAAAAATAAATAAAAACTTATTGATTGAATGGGAACCCTTTAACGAGGATTTAAGAGCAAGAAAAGATCATGGAGTAAACCAAGCAAAAACTTGGATCTCTGATATTAATATTGGCAAATATAATAATGCATTGGTGACTAATGGTAAAGATTGGATTTTTATTACAGCTCAGAAAATGAAAGAAGAAATAACAGTAATAGAAAAAGACCTAACAATTAAAAACGCTCTTAAGTTAATGGAGAAAATTTATAATGCTGAGAAACTTCCAAAAATAGAACTTGAAAACACTATTGATATAACTGAAAAATTTTACAATTGGTATGTAGCTTTAATCCATGGGGGAGAATACATTGATAAAGACAATAACAAGAGAGTTATTTCAAAGAAAGAATGTCTTATAAATAATATTTTACACGCATCAACTGAGAGAGAAAAAGAAGATTTTATTAGATTAAATTTTACACGTTTAATCTTTATTAGAATTTTAACTGAATAT
>JAUWRB010000124.1 GCA_030610785.1 Promethearchaeota archaeon
AAAAGCCAACGTTTAATTTTAATTTATTTAATTAGTAATCTTAAATTTAATAAACCAAAAATTTTATTTTGTTTTTTTTTTTTTTATATTACAAATCAAGACAAATTGGTTTTGAATTTAAGAGAGATTTAGGAGAGTTTCAAGGTATATAAAACATGGAACAACAATAATTTAGAACGCCATGATTAAAAGAACATGAAAATTGAACGATTTTTTTAAGAATTTTCTTTATTTTAAAAAATCTTCGAGAAGATTATATATCGTTTCTAAAGTCTCAATTTCTGGTAGGAACGTTAATCTCATGTGATCTTTACCGTGAACACCGAAACCCGAACCATATACGGTACAAATTCCTGTTTTTTTAAGGAGATCAATGACGAACTCTTTATCGGTCTTCCATTTGGGAAACTCTTTAAAATCAATTTTTGGAAATAAATAAAACGCACCAGCAGCGTTAACGCAATTTAAGCCCTCTATTTGTTTTAGTCTTTTATAAGAATAATCCCTTCTTTCTTTTAATTTTCTGACCATTTCTTCTGTATGAGGGCCTGGGTTTTGTAAAGTTTCAATAGCTGCATATTGGGCGATTGAATTAGCACATAATCTTGCTCTTGCCATTTTTTCAAGGCCCTCCTTTAAATTAGATAATTTATTGTCCGGATCTTTATAATAAATATAACCTAATCTCCAACCTGTCGCAAGATGGGCTTTTGAGAAACCATTTAATCCTATAATTGGCACATCTTTGCTTAACGAGGCGGGGCACGAATATTCTTTTTCAAAAATGATTTGATCGTAAATTTCATCAGAAATTATTGGCAGGTCGTGTTCTCCCGCTAAATTAATTATATCTTTAATTTCTTTCTTACTATAAAGCGCTCCAGTGGGGTTATTGGGAGAACAAATTAAGATAGCTTGGGTTTTGTCCGTTATTTTTTTTCTTAAATCGTCTATATTAGGTTCCCAATCGTTATTTTCGTCAAGTTCATATTCTATAGGAATACCATTAAAGAATTTCGTGTAATTAATATACACGGGATAGGAAGGTCCCGGAATGAGAATTTCGTTCTGATTTTCCATTAACCCTGCAAGAATGAAAAAAATTCCTTCGGTAACACCCGATGTAACTAAAATATCGTCTGGCTTTAAATTAATTGAGTTTTTATGATTTTCTAAACTGCAAATTTCGTTTCTAAGTTCATCTACACCTAAAGAATCGACGTAAAAATTCTTACCGCTCAGCGCGGCTTTGACCATTGATCTCGTGATGTATTCGGGGGTCATGAAGTCAAAAATAATCGGATCACCGATATTTAAATGATAAACTTTTTTTCCGCTTTTTTTTACTTCATTTGCTATCACCGCTACATCACGAATGGCATAAGAAAGGTCTTTAATTCTACGAGAAACCATTAAAATTCACAGATATATTTCTAATGTTTACAGATATCTTTTATTAGAAAAATATTGTGAAATTAAATAATTTTATTATTTTAGGATAAAAGGTGTTAATAATGAATTTTTCTTCAGCTCTAATTAATTGGGTCTTAGACATATCTTTGAAATATCTTTAAGGGGCAATCTCAAAAATTTCTTCATCACGAATAATCATGTGAGCATACTGAAGAACGCCTAAGATATCCTCAATTTCAATTTCATATTCTTCTTGAATCTGGTTATAACTCCAGCCAGACGCTAATAACTCTAGAATGAAATCAACTGAGAGGCGAGTCCCACGAATACATGGCTTTCCAGCACATATTTTCGCATCAATAACAATTCGATCTGGTACTTTCATAATTTCAACAATAATAACAATTTTCTTATAGGATTATAATCAATACAAATAAAAAAATTTTAGGATAAAAGGCGTTAAAAATTGAATTAAAAACAAAAAACATGAATCTTTTTTTATAATATACATAAAAATAAATGTTTAAATTTCCATGTTAAGATTAAAATTTTTGATATATTTACAAAATTGACATTATAGTCATTTTCGGAGTTTATTTAATAATTGACAGTTATTGAAGGAAAGAGCGCATATCCTTATTTAACGATTTTCAAAAAAGAGCCATTCAAGTCGTTCGTTCTTGTTCCACGAAAAGAGATTAAATCTTTTTATTTTAGTGAATATACAAAAGTTGTAAATTTCTATCAACATTTTAACAAGGATTTATTTAACGATAAATCTTTAAACCTCGAAAATGTCTTTTGGTTTCTTTTATTAAGAAAATATTTAAGAGAAGATAAAAAAGAAAACGATAAAGAAATATTAAATTTCATAAAAAAATGTGAATTTCCTCAAACAAATAAGTTGGGGTTTAAATTTTCACCCAATTCTCAGAGACCTCCAGATATTTGGTCTACTTTTTTTGCCTTAGCAAGCATTAAACTTTTAGGAAAATTAAAAGAATATTTATCTTCTAAAGGAGATAATCAGATTAAAATAGAAATTAAGAATTTTATCCTAGAGCATAAAAAAGGAAATGGATTTTTACATTGTCTTGGAAAAGATTGTGAAATCTGTAAAAAAACCTCAACTGCAAGGACTTTATATTGTGTAATAGAAATTTTCACTTTATTGGGATTAGATGTACGAAGAAGTAAAGAAGAATTTCATTCCTCTATAAGCGATAGAAAAAGGGATCCTTCAATAGTTTTTAAGTTGTCATGTCTTAAATTAATAGATTTAGACTCCGAAGTTAAGGATAAAGAAATTAGATATTTACACCAATTCGAGAAAGAAAATGGTGGTTTTAGTTTTAAAAAGCAAATTGGAAAAATAAATACAACTTTTTGGGTTGTTTATGTTCTTGAAAATTTTTCTTGGTTATTAGATTACAATCCTGCGGGGATTTATTCTTTCGTTAATAACATGTTGAATAAGATATTAAGCAATCAAGCTAATTGGAATTCGATTCTTTTAATGGAAGTTTCAAAACTGATAATTCTTTTATCGCTAATTTGGTCCAAATTTATTGAAGAAATTGAACGTGTATTATTTAAGCAATTAGAGAAAGAAGGTTATATCGATATTAATCAATTAATAAACACATTTAATTTATCTAATATATTGAAGAAATTATTTTGTATATCAACCTGAACTATAATTTTAATTTAAAAATTGTAGATAATAAAATTGAATTTCTTAATTATACACGTGGTTTAAGTTCCAAAAAACTGCTTTTAGCAACTACTATTCGTGAAGAATTAGCAAATAATAGCATAATTTCTCTTTCTAATATTATTAAAAAATACAATATAAAATTTAGACGTGAACATTTAAAGATTAAAGACGTTCGTCCGATAATTAACGAAATGATTGATAGAAATTTTTTCAAAGGAAGCATTAGAGCAAAAAAGGGATTTTCACTTAGAACAAAGTATTATTTTTATTTAGATTTCTTTTTAGAAAAAATTATAATATCTGACGCCAAAATCGATACAGAAAGGCTTTTTTACGAAAAAGAGAAATTAAAAGATATAAAAAACGATATTTACAACATGACTTTAAATTTAAAAAATACATCTTTAAAAATCAGGGAAGAAATAGAAAGTTATATCATTTTGGATGAAATAGCATACGCAAAAGAGAGATTAAAATATATTTTAAGAAATGCATTGATGGAGGCTGATTTTTTAAACGAAAATATTGAGAATTCTTTTAACGAAGATTTGTATTATATTAATATTCAAGCTATTTTAGCTACAGATATAGCTCGTTGGAAGATAATATATTCATTATTACAAAAAAGATTAAACGAAATTGATTCGTATTTAAAAGAGAAAATAATTGAGAAGGAAGAGTCGAGGAATTTAAATAAAATATTAGAAGAATTGAAAGACAGGTTATATAATATTGAAGAGAACATCAACAAAAAATTAAACTCGTTCACGGAATTTTTTAGAGAAACTCTTGAAAAGGGATATAGTGAAGAAAAATTTGACCTTATTGTTCAAGAATTTAATAAGATCGTTAAAAACTTTAGTAAATATGACAACGCCATTTATAGAATATCTCAAAAAGTAACCACGCAGGAACGGAAACTTATTAAAAAACATAAAAAAATCATTGCTTATTGGATTAGTATTAAGGAAGATTTAGAAATTGTTTTTGATTATTATTTAGATGGATTTAAATTTTTTAGAAAAAATGAGGAAGCAATAGAAAATGTAAATGAAGAATTTAGAAAGGAAATTAAAACAATAAGCGAAAGTGTTAAAAGTAAAATTAAAGAAAATAAAATTCAAGAAATTTTTAATGCAATTAAAACGGAATTTGATGCGTTATTAAAGACGAAAACAATAGAGATAAAAGAACTTCAAGAAACTGTTAAAAAAGAGATAAAATCAAGACAAAAATTCTATCTTCTTTATCGTTTCTTAAAAGAGAAGTTAGATAAAATGGAAGAAGATATTATTAATTTAGTAGCAGAACAAGTCCAATCGTTAAAAAATAAAGTTATTGAAGATAAAAATAGAGCTAATATTGAAGAATTTGATAATTTTATATCAGAAAATGTTGTTTCTTTTAAAGAAATTCTGGATAACTACAAGAATAATTTAAATCAATCTAAAAATTTAAAAATTACTAATATTAATAAAGGATTTGATAAGATCCAAAAAAGTCTTAGCGAGAAAGATAAATTATATAATAAAAAACTTAATAATTATAAAAATTCAATTCAAAATTTTACAGATAAATCAAGTGTAACAATCGTTCAATGGGAAAAATTTAAAGAATACTTTAACAACGAAATTAACAATTTAAGAGACGATTACGTGAACATGGTCATTACAGACCGGATTAATGCGATTGTTAACCAAAAAAAATCAAATAATATCGACATTAAGGATTTAAAAGTAGATTTGAATTTAAGTTGTAAGGTCTTAATAGATAGAATTAAGGACATGATTGAGATTTCTAAGCTTAACGCTCAACTTTACGAAGACGAAAAATGCATCATTGTTCATACAGATCATTTCTATAAAAACAAAGAACTTAGAAATTATCTCAATAATCAATTATTTAAAAAAAATCGAGAACCGATCGGAAAAATCTTGGCTCTTTACGATTCTAGCATTAGGAATAGAACTTTAAGCGTAAACATGTTAGAACTTCAAAACAGAATTAAAGAATTGAAAAATTTTGAAAAAATTACTCGAGTTCAATTTAATAATAAAATAATAGAGCTACAAATTAATCAAGAAAGAAATGAATTTATCAAAACGAAAAAATATTTTGATTTTATAATAGAAAATGATATTGCAGCGATTAATAGCATTGAAAATAATTTAATTCTTTTTAACGATTTACAAAATCTTGTTTGCATTGAATATAGCAATTTAAAAACTGAAGTAACGCATAAATTTGTTAAAAAATACGAAAATATTGAAGAACCCGATTCTTTTATAAAAATAAAAGAAAATTTTGACAATAAAAGGAGAAAATTCGAATATAAATTAAAAAGAACTCATGAAAAAATTGAAGCGGAATTAAAATTATCCACGAGCAAAAACAATGATTCAATAAAATTAAGTCCTGAAATCGGGGAGTTTTATGTTAAGAAAAGAAACGACTTTTTAAAAAAATTTGAAAAAAATATGGAAAAAGTTAACGAACAAATCTTTATCATAAAAAACGAATTTTATCGTGGAAAACTCACCACATTCATTACTAATCGCAAGATTCATTTGAGTCAATTACTTGGTACAATAGAAAGAAGAGTGGAAGATTACATAGAAATTAAAGAATTTAAAAAAGCACTTGCGATAATATTCAAAAGAACGAAAAATATCGAATCACAAATAAAAGAGATTAATAAAAGTATAAAAAATACCGTTAAGGATTTCAATAAACATTCAAGAGATTTTGAGACTAAAAATAAATACGTTCTGGATAACTTTAACCAATTTATTTACGAATTTCTTTCAATTTTAAACGAAAAAGTTAAAGCGTTAGAACAATTAATATTAAAATCATATATCCAAATGGCAATAAAGGCTGTTGCGAACGAATATTTAACGATTGGTTTCTTAAATAACGAATTAAAAATAAAAAAACAAAATATCCAAGATCATTTATTATTTTTGATAAGTTCAGGGAAATTGAAGGGTAAGTACGACCCCCGCATTGGAATTTATTACGAAAAACCTGAAATTGTTAATGATTTAGACGAAAACGAGTTAGAAGTAATAAAAAAGATGAACTTTAAAGTTTACATGTTTTTAAATCGGCTGAAAAATTTTACAGGTCAATATTATAGCATAATTGCTTTTTTCGCAAGTATCTTAACTATATCGTATTATTTATTTTTATTGAGCGGAAGTAATCCTGTTATTTTGGGTTTTCCAATTATAATAATAATATCGTTGCTATCTTATCTATTAGTTAAAAAAAGAAAAGAAGAAAAACTTAAATATTGAAGGTGGAATTTCATCTTACATTTTGGAAATTAAATGATATTAAAACCTTTTTAAAATTATTAAAGAGATAATAGAAGACGGTACGCACAAGAAAACTTCTGTTTTTATAGAAGAAGGTAAAAACGATAATTATTAAAAAAAAAGAGTAAATTTATAAATGAAATTCTGTTCCCGTTATCCCTAATGTATGTGCTGGATGGCGTGCCATTAACCTATTAAATTGGAAACCCGTACAATGCATTCCACAAATAATTTCAGGGTTTAAATTTTCAATGAATTTTACAGCCTTCTCAATATTTTCAGTACTTTCCCATTCTTTATGAAATCCACCAATAATTGCATAAATTTTATCAATTCCAGTTAATTTTTGTCCATGTTTTATTGTATTTACTATTCCTGTGTGTCCACATCCTGTAATAATAACCAAGCCTTTACCTTTTATATTAATATAAATTGAAGTTTCATCTCGAAAGTAATGTTTTTTAAATTCTTTTCTACTTTTCATGATGTAAATTCCTTTAGTGAGCTCACTTTTGTCAAACAATTCAATTTCACCGCTTGTTGTAATACCTTTATACAATTTAACGGGTTCTGTAATCTCAATTAATTTTACATTATATTGATTTGTTAGATTCGTTATAACATTTTTATTTAGCAATGGCATTTTTCCAACCAATTTAAGTTTTCCTTCTTTCTCTAATTTTTTTAAGGAATTTGCGAGTTCTTCAGGAAGAATTTCTTCGCCTGTTTTCGTTACCGCAGCAAAAGTTTGTAAATAACAGTTTGGATTCAGATAAAATTCGCATCCTTCTTTCAGTTCTGGAATTATCCTTGTTAACCCACCAAAGTGATCAAAATGCCCATGAGACAAGATTAATTTTTCAACATCATTCATGTTTATATTAAATTGTTTACTATTTTCAATTATCGTTTGTGAAAGACCACCTGTATCTAATAAAAAGAAATGAGTTGAATCATCATCTTCTATTTTAATACTCATTGCAAATCCATGTTCACCAGCAACTCTATTAGCACTCTTTTCAGGCTGAATAACTTTTCCGTTAAATTTGTCTTCAGTTAACATTGTTATACTGACTTCATTTGTCGTTAAAACTTTTAATGTTACTTTACCACTTTCAATACCATCAGATATATCTATACTCATTTTAATTTCTTCTCTAATTTAAATTTTAAATAAATTTTAATTAAATTAAATTAAGTGAAGTTACTTTTTTTTAAAAAATTTTAGTAAACTATTTTTTCATAAAAATAAAATTGTAGAATTAACATCATGATGTGGGATATTTCAATTAAAAAAATTGTAGATCTTGAGAGAAAATAATGTTAAAAAAAAAAAGAAGAAAAAATTAAATTTTAAAAATGTTATATTTCCTTTAATTTACGAATTTATCATTTCTGATTTTTTAATAATTTTATATTTTATCACAATAGCAGAGGTCAATGCAATAATGTAGATAAAAACCCAAATAGCGATATAGCCTCCTAAAGGTACAAATATTATTGGCGTATCTAAGTCTTGAAATTTATGCGGAGCATTTGTCTTAACCAAAGTAATTCCCATGCACCATAATTGGCAAAATCTTTCTACCGAATCTATCGTATATACCATTACGGGATGGTTTTCTTGATAAAAATAGCGATATTCTTCGTTTGTATATTCATCTCCTGTATTTTCATATTCGTATCCTGTTAAGATATCAGAAGCACCTTTATAGAGAATCGTGTTAATTATTTTGCTATTTTTTGTTAGGATCATTATTTTATTCAAATCAATTCCCGATTCGATTGTCATGTCCAATAATATTTCAAAAAAGTTATCGTGAAATGGATGATCGGACGAAGGAGATTTTAAATCAAAATCAAGGTATAACCCATTCTTTTTCGTAAATATCAATACTTCTGCAAAGGTAGGGATTTTAGCATTTTTATATTTCTCCGCTTGTTCTTCCGTGATAACTCCTTGAGCAATAACACCATAGGGATCGTCGTTAAAGAACCACGACCCTGCGTTTAATTTTCGAAGCTCTGAAATCGTGAATGTTTGTGCAGGCTCGTCCTTACGATCAGGAAAGACCTCCTCAACATTAGTTGTTCTTTTAAGATCATTGTCGTGCATCAAGAAAGGGACTCCATCGTAACTTATTTGAATGTCTACTTCCCATCCGACAATATTAAAATCAATTGCAGATTCCGCTACGGCGATAGTATTTTCTGGTCCAAGACATGCGGCCCCGCGATGTGCGATTATATCAGGCTTAGGCGGTAAATCACCATAAATCACATTTGAAGGCATGAATAGTAATGGTGATGTGAAGGCAAAACCATATCCGACTATAATAAAAACTAATATAATTATAGATTTCCGTTTAGGAGCCAATAATTTATCGGAAAGATAATGTTTCAATTGAGGTAATTCCTTAAAAAGCGGATATAAAAATAGAATAAGACCGATGCACGATGCTAAAAATATGAAAATGCTATAAAACTCTAAAACTTGATATATTAACCGGCTATATCCGCCTAATTCGTTTAACAGTAGTGAAACAAGGATAAAATAGAAGATAAGTAAAGTTATAGGTAAAATCACATGGACTTTATGAGGAGAAAGCACATCAGTTCTTTTTAATTTTTTTAAGTTCAAGAAAAATAGTATAACGCCATAAATTATCGGAATTGAGAAAGTAATTATTAACAATAATGTAATATTAAAACTAAAGCCAACCCAGCCTGAAACAGTAGCGTTAATTTCGACCCAAAATGGTTCCAGAAGAAATATAAAAAGTAAATATACTGAAATGTTTATAGAAAAAAGCAAATATAATAGTAGCCATTTTTTTCCTTTTTTCTTTTGTAGTTTTTCAAGGATCATTTTTTTCTATTTTATTTTTTTTAAATTAAATTGAAGATAGATTAAAATTCAATTTTATCATTTATCCTTTCTAAATCTTTTGCAATACCGTGTACAAAATCCCTTGCTTTAATCCTTTCTTTTTCTCTTTCACTTTTTTTTATTCCCATATCTCTGTACTTCTCATCAAG
>JAUWRB010000064.1 GCA_030610785.1 Promethearchaeota archaeon
TTAAGATTTTACCGTTGGTTGCATTAATCCTACAATCCGGGTATTCCGGAGGCGCTTTTTTATAATTTATTTTCATTTTATTCATTAAAAAAGGGTCCGTGTCATGACAATCAGCGTTCCAAAACCGTTGCTCAGTAATAATATATTTCTTTTTATTAAATTCATTCTTAATTCTCGTAATGCTTTCTTTTCTTTCATCTGATTTCGCGTATACTTGGTAAGCTGTGCCAGTATATTCAAAACCTAATGTATGAATCGGAATTACATCTGGTTCGTCATCAAGTTCTAAAGTTCGAATCACGCGTTCTCGTTTTGATAATACCATATTTAAAATTAATTTTAATCGTTAAAAAAATTTTCAAATTTAAACATTAGTAAAAATTGCCTCCACTTGTTAAAAACAAATCATTAAAAATTTAAAATTTAATTAACATTTTAGCAAAGTAAAAATTTAAGAGAAAGATATGAGTTTATAATATTGAGAATTATTATTAATGAGGATGAATTATGAGTAGAAGCGTGATTGAGAGAATTTTAACATTGATAAAAGAGCTTCCAGAAAATACTAATCCAGAAGATATGGATGAGGCAATGTACAGTCTTTTCGCAAAGAAAGAAATACTTAAAGGATTGGAAGACAGTAGAAAAGGAAATATTATTAGTCTAGATGAGTTTAAGAAAAATATGGCGAAAAAATGGCTGGTAGAGAATGGATAATAGAATTGTCAAAAAGCACAGAAAATAACATGGATCAGATTCTTTTATATCTCTCTCAATATGTCTCACAAAAACAAGCTCAAACTTTCTTAAGAGGATTCTATGATACTTTAGAAGATATTAAACGCTTTCCCAGGATGCATGCTAAACTACCGGATTTAGAAGACCCTAATATTCGCCATTTCATTTATAATAAATATCGAATTGTCTATGAATTAATTGAAAAGGAAAGAGTAATTAGAATCTTAACAATCTTTCATTCACGACAACAATTAAGATTATAAAATCATGAATTGAGATTTTTCTCTATTATTTAATATTTGATGTGGAAGTAGAAGAAAAGTATTTAATGTGAATATTCGATGGTTAAAGGAAAAGTATGTGTTTTAGGAAGTTTCATTGTAGATCTCATGATGCGAGCCCCTCGTCTTCCAGTTCCCGGGGAAACCGTGAAAGGAACTATATTCAAGATAGGTCCCGGGGGAAAGGGCTCAAATCAAGGTGTTGCTGCTCATCGGGCAGGAGCTGACACCACCATGATTACTAAAATCGGAAACGATGAATTTGCTCCAATTGCGTTGAATTCCTTTGAAGGGGAAGGGATGATTACGGATTATATTTTTAAAGATGAAACTGCAGATACTGGAGCCGCCCTTATAATGGTGGATGAGAATACTGGACAGAATAAAATCATCGTAACCTTAGGGGCATCTGATAAATTAACCCAGGAGGAAATTGATCTCGCAAGTGAACAAATTATAAATTCCGATATCCTTCTCATACAATTGGAAACGAATTTTGATGCTTTAGAATATGCAGTGTCAATAGCCTATGCTAACGAGGTACCGATCATTCTTAATCCTGCTCCTGCAGATATGGTTTCGGATGAAGTGCTGGCAAGAATCGATTATTTGACTCCAAATGAATCAGAAGCATCGGTACTGTGCGGATTTCCAGTTAAAACAGATGAGGATTTAAGGAAAGCGGGGCTCTATTTTCTGGATAAGGGCGTGAAAAATGTGATTTTCACGTTGGGAGAAAAAGGAGCATTTTTGATGAATAGAACTCAGCAGGGAATGTTTCCGGCATTTGATGTGAACATTATTGATACGACTGGTGCGGGAGATGCGTTCAACGGGGGACTAGCTGTAGCACTTGCTGAAAAGATGCCCTTGGACCAAGCGATTACATTTGCAAATGCCGTGGGTGCATTAAATGTCACTAAAATTGGAACTGCACCCGCCATGCCCTTTCGGGAAGAAATTAATCTATTAATCGAAGAAAACTAGGTGAATCTCGTGCGGATTAATAAGTTTATCGATCATACGATTCTCAAACCCGAAGCCACCAAGGATCAAGTTCTTCAAGTTTGTAGAGAAGCACTTCAAAATGATTTCGCTTCAGTGTGTGTGAATTCATGTTACACCGCTCTTGTTGCGAATGCTCTCAAGGGAAGTTCCGTAAAAACGTGCATTGTTATTGGATTTCCTTTAGGAGCGATTAGCACGGAATGTAAAGTGTTTGAAGCTAAATACGCTATTGAAAACGGAGCTTCAGAATTAGACATGGTTCTTAACATTGGTGCTTTAAAGTCAGGAGATCTAGAAAATGTTAAACAAGATGTGGCAGCAATGGTTAATATTACCAAGGAGCGAGCAATTATTAAAGTGATTTTGGAAACATGCTTGTTAACTCATGAAGAAATTGTTCAAGCATGCCACATCAGTAAAAAAGCAGGAGCTCACTTCGTAAAAACTTCAACCGGATTCAATTCTGCTGGTGCGAGTACAAACCATGTCGCATTGATGCGCCAAACAGTCGGGGACTCCATGGGGGTAAAAGCTTCTGGTGGCATTCGAACCTACGAGAAAGCTTTACAGATGATCAATGCAGGAGCTGATCGAATTGGAGCGAGTTCAAGCGTAAAAATCATCCAAGAACAAGATGATTTCTTAATTAATAAAAATAAAAGTATCTGATGCCGCATTTTTTTAAATGAAATTTTAAAAAAAAAATTGAATTAAATCTTTTTCTTCTGTTTTTGAGCTCTTTTTTTAGCCCATTGGGCTTTATACTGAGCTTTTATTATAGAAAGAATTATATCTCTCGGGATAACTCCACAGCGTTCTGCCCAAGCTTCATGGGTAATAATCATTTTTTTTGCTCGTTCGGGATATTGTTCAATTAGATTTCTTACTTCAGTGCGATCAGTGTCCATGTTATATAACTCCCAGTCGCCAGGATAATCTTTAACAAGTTTCCACTTTCCATCGCGAACTGCGGCGTTACCCTCGTGTTCAAAAAACAACATTCCCTTGTTGTTATTCTTATTATCAAAGATGGGAACCAAACTGGTACCCTCTGGCGGTAAGATTTTGTTATCCTTATATTCTTTTGGGTATTTTGCACCAGTAATTTCTATTATTGTCGCCATTATATCGGTTAGCTGAGCTTGTTGATGATTAAATTCACCTTTCAAACGGATTCGCTCGGGCCAATGCACAATAAACGGAGTTGCAATACCACCTTCATGAGTCCAATGTTTATAGAGGCGAAACGGAGTATTAGATAAATTAGCCCAAGACACACCATAACTTTGATAAGTATCTTCCGTTCCTGGAACGATAGACTTTTTGTTACCAAATCTGACTTTTTCGCCGGAACATGTTTTTCCACGCGCAGAACCTTCGTTAATCATTAGCCTTGCCATCATAGCACCAAGTGGTTCTTCGCAAGCACCGTTATCTGAAAGAAAAATGATCAATGTATTATCTATTTTTCCGCTTTCTTCAAGAGCTTTAACGATTCTACCGATTCCTTGATCCATGGCATCAATTTGTGCGGCATAAACCTCCATTCGATGGACTTCCCATTCCTTATGTTTTACTTCCTCCCAAGGACGTACATTAGTATCTCGGTCAGTCAATTTCCACTCTTCATTAATAATTCCCATATCGACCATTCGCTTTAAACGTTCTTCCCGCAATTTATCCCAACCCGCTTCGAACTTTCCCTTATATTTTGAAATATCTTTTTCCTTAGCGTGTAATGGCCAGTGAGGTGCTGTATAGGCAACATAAAGGAAAAAGGGCTGATCTGACTTTACTTTACAATGTTGAGTAATAAAGTTGACAGCATTATTACTTATAGCATCAGTATAATAAAAATCATCTACTTTTGCTTCTTGTTCTATGTTAGTATTATCACGAATAAGAGTTTTAGGATAAAAATAACTACCCGCTCCATTAATAGTTCCGTAGTGGCAGTCAAAACCACGTTGATTTGGCCAAGAATCATTTACTTTAAAAAAATCACGGGACATATGCCATTTACCGCTCATGTATGTTGTATATCCATTTTCTTTCAGAAGCTCTGCTATAGTAATACAACGCTTATTGAGATTACCTGCATATCCTTCGGGTCTATAATCTTCGGTCAAAATACCAATGCCCGTTTGATGTGGATGCAAGCCAGTCAATAGTGAAGCTCTCGATGGAGAACAACGGGCAGTATTGTAAAATTGAGTAAATCGCATACCATTTGCCGCCAAATGATCAAGATTGGGAGTATCAATCTCTCCGCCATAACAGCCGATATCTGAATAGCCCATATCATCGGCAAGGATCAATACAATATTAGGTTTATTATCTCTCACGAATATCGATCTTTTTAAATAATTAATTGATTTACTTATTTTAATTTTCTAATAAAAAAAAATGAATTGAATAAATGAAAAAATTACATATAAAAGAGAAATAAAATGTTTATAAAAATCTTCTCTTCCATTACAAAAAGCATTGACTCTACAGATGTAATTGCTCCATCACAAGAAGTTGAAATTCTAAAAAAGACTATTCCAACTATTAAAATCGGTAATATCTTGGAAAATATTTTGCCCGATTTTAAGAATGGAACCTTGAAAGACCAATTGTTTAAAATAGATCTTAAGGATAAAGACAAAGCAAGGAATACTTTTATAAATATGGTTGAAAATAGTTTTATTCTTAAGTTTTTATTTTCGTTGAAAGAAAGCCAAATCAAAGCATTAAATGAAATAAGCGGGGGCACCTTTAATTAAATAATATATTTTATATTTAAAATGTAATTTGACCTCGATTTTTTTAATTCTTTTATAATTATTTGATTCTTTAACGATTGAACACTAAACTTTATTTGAACTTAATTATAATCACAATCATTATTATTATTTCTAATTGAGATTGTGAATAATGGATGACAACTTAAGCCAAATTTATGACTGGGAAAATTTAAATATTATCGGAAAGAATAAGGAACCGGCTCATAATACTTTAATCCCTCATGCAAGTATCGATTCTGCTTTAAATAACGATGAAAATTCTAGCTATTTAAAAACCCTTAATGGAACATGGAAATTTCATTGGGTTAAAAAGCCCGCAGAGAGACCAAAAAATTTTTTCAAAGTTGATTTCGATGATAATAAATGGGATGTGATAGATGTCCCCAGTAATTGGCAAATGCGAGGATATGGGATACCGATATATACTAATATTCAATATCCATACAGCGTTAAAACGGAAATAATTCCAAGTATTGATCACGATTATAATCCTGTAGGCTCCTACAGAAGCCTTTTTGATATTCCAAGTGATTGGAATGGTCGTGAGATCTTCATTCATTTTGGAGGTGTTAAATCTGCGTTTTATATATGGGTTAATGGTCGGAAAGTCGGCTATAGTCAAGGAAGCATGACGCCGGCAGAATTCAATATCACAAAATACTTACAAAAAGAGGATAATGTTCTTGCAGTTGAAGTATACAGGTGGTCTGATGGCTCATATCTAGAAGATCAAGATATGTGGAGATTTAGCGGCATATATCGCGATGTATGCCTTTTTTCAACCCCTAAAGTCCATATTAGAGATTTTCTCGCCCGTTGTGAACTTGATGAGGATTATAAAGATGCAGTTTTAAAAGCAAGAGTGAAGGTTCGAAATTATGGAAAAGATGATGTAGATCGATTTAAAATAGAAATTTCGTTATTAAATGCAGAACAACGAATTATTGGTTCTGAAATATTAATGAAAGAAAATTTGAGCGTCAAGGCTAATTCTGAAACCGTTATCGAACTATATACTGATATTAAAAACCCCAAAAAATGGTCTGCTGAATCGCCTTACCTCTACAATCTAATATTAAAACTGAAAAATAATGAGAACGATTTAGTAGAAGTTGAACATTGCAAATTCGGCTTTAAAAAAGTTGAAATCAAAAGAGATGGAGGGATTTATATTAACGGAAAGTCAATTATTTTTAAAGGTGTAAATAGACACGAGCATGACCCCGATAATGGACGCGCAATTTCTATAAATAGCATGATTCAGGACATTAAAATATTCAAGCGAAATAATATTAATGCCGTTCGAACAAGTCATTATCCAAACCAACCAAAATGGTATGAACTTTGTGACCAGTATGGAATTTATGTCCTTGACGAATGTAATTTAGAATCACATGGATTATGTCATAAATTGCCCAATAGCGACCCAAATTGGTTAGAATCGTGTGTAGATCGAATGGTTAGCATAGTTGAACGCGATAAGAATCACCCCTGTATCTTCATGTGGTCTCTTGGCAACGAAGCAGGTTACGGTACAATCTTCAAAAAAATGAAGGAGGCTACCCTTGAGATAGATCCTACAAGACCAATCCATTATGAGGGCGACTACAAGCATGAGCTATCTGATGTAATCAGTAAAATGTATATTACGCCACAAAAACTTAAGCGAGAAGTATTGCATTATCAAAAACAAGCTAAAGGAAAAGAGGATACCATAAAGCCATATATTCTCTGCGAATTTGCTCATGCCATGGGTAATAGCCTAGGGAATTTTCAAAAATTCATGGATATCTTTGAAGGATACGATAATTGTGTCGGTGGCTTTATATGGGATTATGTTGATCAAGGAATCCGTAAAATTTCTGATGATGGAAAAGAATTTTGGGCATATGGCGGAGATTTTGGAGACGAACCGAACGATAAAAATTTCTGTATTAATGGAATTGTCTTGCCAGATCGCAAACCTAATCCTGCCCTTTATGAAGTGAAGAAAGTTTATCAGAATATTAAAGTGTACCCAGTTGATTTAGGAAAAGGTAAGATAAAAATACTTAATAAATATAAATTCATGTCTCTTGATTTTATAGAACTAATTTGGGAATTAACTGTTAATGGAGTAAAAGTACAAGAAGGTAAATTTAAAAATCCTAAAATAGAACCGGGAGATCAACAAGAAATTGTCATCCCATTTGAAGAACCTGAATTAAAAGCAAATACCGAATATCACCTAAAAATAACTTCAATTCTTGCCGAAGACACCATATGGGCGAAAAAAGGGCACATTATTGCATGGGACCAATTTTTAATGCCATTTGAAACCCCAACAGAACAAAAAGAAGATATACAAGCAATGCCAGTTGTTAAAATGAATAATTTACCCGATTCAGTCGTAATAGAAGGAAAAGACTTTGAATTAATTATTGGAAAAAAAACGGGCGCAATTGAATCTTTTATTTATAATGAGCTAGATTTAATTACAACGCCTTTAATTTCTAACTTCTGGCGAGCCCCAACTGATAATGATGTTGGAGACATAGATCTTGGAGAGGAATTAAGAGCTGGCATTGACCAAAGCTGGAAAACTGCAACTGTAAATAGAAAAGTAATGGAAATAAGTGCCGAACAATTGAACCCCCAGGTCATATTTATTAAAGTTTATTCGGAAATTTTTAATAACGAAAAAAATCTTGAGACTATTTATACTATTCATGGCAATGGAGATGTATATATTGAGAATAATTTCACGCCTAATAAAGAAATGATACGCTTCGGGATGCAGATGTCAATACCCGAACAATTTAATACGATGACATGGTTTGGCAGAGGCCCTCACGAAACCATGCTGGATCGAAAGACGGGAGCCGCTGTTGGAATTTATTCTGGTTTAGTAGAAAATTTAATTCATCCTTATGTGAGACCGCAAGAAAATGGTAATAGGACTGATGTTCGATGGTTTACAATGGCCAATAAAGATGGCTCTGGGTTATTAATATCTGATGTTGGAGGTACTTATCTTAGCATTAGCGCATGGCCCTATACGATGGAAGATTTAGAGTATGCAACGCATGATCACGAATTACCCCATCGAGAAAGCATTACGGTTAATATCGATTACAAACAACAGGGTGTTGGTGGAGATTTACCCGCTTTAGCACTACTTCAAAAAGAATCTAAATTGAAAGGAAAAATACCATATATTTATTGCTTCCGACTCAGGCCATTCATTAAGGATATGAGTGATTTAACCTCATTTGTTCAAAAAAAAAAACTCTAAAATTTAGAATTAATCTTAAAATAGAAGGAATTAGGTTATTAAAAGAAAATAATATCACGATCATTAGTAATAATGATAATACCATTGGAACGATGGGAATTCACGCCTTTGGAGATGGTGTAAGACCTTATTCAGTTAAGGCAACGGTCAATGAATTAGGAATCCATGGCCTTTAGGCAATGGTAGTTCAATCTAAATGGATGTAGTCCGCTTGGACGCGTAGCATTTCTTCCAAGATTTTTTCTGCTTGCGATTGACTATCCACAACTGGATCTGCTAAGAGTGCTTGTAGAGCGATCTCCTTAGATTTAGTAAGTATCGCTTCAACTACAAGATCTTGAACTGATGCTTGGTTTCGTAAAAGCGCAGCAAGTCCTTTGGGATATTCCCCAAATTTGACTCCATGAACGCCGTCTTTATTCACTATTACAGGGCATTCCACCACGAGGTCTCGAGGTAAATTTGTAAAGATATCATCGTTTGGGATATTAACCGAAGCCTCCTCGTGATTTGAATCTGTTATTACACCTTCAATAATAGGTATCGCGTTTTCATTATCAGGTTTAACGAGTCGAGCTCCTTTTCCTCTCTTTATTAACTTAATGATTCTCTTACTTTCATAATCTATTAATTCCATATAACTTTCCTTAAAACGACGAACTCCTTCCATATCCGCTATTTCCCATGCCCAATGAATGTATTCTCCAAAATGACTGTCAGTCGTATATGGTAAATATCCATAGTTTTTCAAAATAAATTTTGTAACATTAATTCCATCTAATATTTTTAAAGATTTAAAAAAATTTAATCCTTTTTTACGGACATCTGGATAAGCATCCTTACCCGTATCACTATACTTAACATCTAATATAACACCAAAATGATTTAATCCACCAGCTATAATATCTAAATTTGATAAGGGCGTCTTGAGTATTTTACTTAAAAAAAACACATGGCCCTGATATTCGTGACAAAGACCTATCATTTTAAGCGAAGGAAATTTTCTTTTAATCGCTAAACATATTCGGCTCATTGGATTGGAAAAATTTATGAATAACGCTTTCGGGCATATTTTTTTTATATCTGCACAAATTTCAAGAATTGGAGGAATTATTCTTAAAGCGTGAAAGAACCCACCCGGTCCACCATTTTCTCCAAAAATTTGCTTGTTACCGAATTTGCGCGGAATTTCGTAATCTTGGTCCCATAACTCAAATCGAGGAGTTACTTCTATAGAATTAATTATAAAAGTGGCTTTATTTAAAGCCTCCGGTCGATTGGTCGTGGACTCTAGCGTAAAATCTAAATTCCTTTCATCGATCGCAGATTGACACGCTTGATATGCTAAATCTAACGCTTTTTCGTTGATATCGTGCAAGCAAATCGTTGCTCCCTTTAATACCTCACTCGCAAGAATATTGCCCGCAGAACCCAACCCAAATTGAAGAGAACCCGCTCCAATTAATACTATTTTTTCTTGATGAGACATATTTTAAATTAGACTTAAAGATTTTTATTTTTTTTGAATTTTCTTATTCTTTTAGATTAAATGTTAACACTTTTTTCTTTCTCATTTTCCATAATAATCCCGTTTATAGGTTTTTGAGACTTTCTAGTTGTTTAATATATCAATTTTAATAATTATAAAATGAAATTTTATTTTTATATGTTTAATAATTAATTTTTTTTTGATAATGATGGATTTAAAGAAGATCTTTTATGTATTTGATACTATTACGAAGCGATGTTGAGCTGAGTAATTCTATGATCATGGCACCATTATATTCACATTTTTTTATTATATTAATGATCTCCCGGAAATTAACTTTTCCCACCCCTATTTGAGGATGTGTATCTTTTTCTTTATTTATATTTTCCGCTAAGTGAACGTTCTTGATAATTTTATGAAACTTTTCCCATAAAGACTCGACATCACCATCTATAGTCCTAAAATGAGATGTATCGTATGTTAAGAATAAATCTTCGCGATTTACTGCTGAGAAAAAATCTTCCAATTCTTTTTGAGTTAACAACATGCCAGTTTCCTTAGGCATGTTTTCAATGCATATGGTAACATCTAAATCAGCTACAGCGTCTAATAATTCGGTGACTCTTTTAATCAAAATCTTTGTATTACCTTCTTTAAGAGAAGCAACTGGAAGGTTCGATACTCCTGGATGAATTGTCATTATTTTTGCGCCAATTTCTTCGCAAATTTTAGCATTCTCGACATAAGAATCGAGCGTACCTCTTGATATCCAAGGATTAAAAGAACATAACGAGACATCAATAAAATTAGAATGTATCTGCTTTTCTATAGAATATGAATTACATAAATCGATAAATCTTTTTCTATTTTCAGTTTTTATTATCATTGGAGGGTCTAATATTATTTCACAAACTTTCAATCCTTTTTTTTCGGAGTATTTAAGACATTCCTCTGCTGATTGCATCAATAATTCATTAAAATTCTTATACTTGGCTTTCATTGCAATACTTACGAGGTGTCCTAAAGAACTAATTCCTAATTTCAATGTTTTTCCCAATTTTTTTTTTTTTTTTAAGAAATGATTATTACAATTTTATCTTATTTTTAGATATTTAAAAGTTTTATAATAAAGTACTTTCATGTTATTGAAAACTTCTTTAAAATGATTGATGAGAAAAATCTATTTATTATATAAATACATCATGACACAATTGGAAGGATAATCAAGAGCAAAATCGTTTAAGGATGCCTTAATCTTTTCCAATTCGCATTATCACTTGTATTTAGATACCATCTTAACAATTTTTCTTTTAATTCTAAAATAATCTTTGAATAAACATTATTGTCGATTAAATTATTTAATTCGCTCGGATCTTTTATTAAATCGTATAATTCTTCTTTTATACCATTTCTTATAATTAATTTCCATTCTTTTGTTCTAATCATGACAGATCTTACAACTGTAGAAGGTTTTTCTAAAGCAATATTAGTTTTATCGTAATATAATCCGATTAATGGGATATCTGGGTTTTTTACTTGTATTTCAAAACATTGAGGCTCGCGGGTATTATATCCTCCTTCTGCAAAAACCGCTTCTCGAAGATCACTTTTTTCTCCTGTTAAAAGGGGGATTAAATTTTTTCCGAAATGGGTATAGGGTGTTTTAATTTTGGCAATTTTCATGATTGTAGGAAATATATCTATTGATTGGACTAAATTATCATAAATTTTCTTTTCTGGTTTAATGCCAGGAATTTTAATAACTAATGGTATGTTAACCAAGCAATCCTGAAATGCGTTCGGCCATTTCTCAGTAAGACCGTAATTGCCCGCGTAATCACCATGATCTGCGAAAAAGAAAATTGCGGAATTCTCGTATTCTCCGATTTCTTTTAATTTCTTTACAATCTGACCGAATTGATTATCGATTCTTGAAATCATGCCGTAATATGTAGCAATAATTTCTCTAAAATCATCCTCACTCAGCTTATTTAAACCATATCTTTCATGAATTAATCGCATGAATTCCGGTTTATCGTCCAATTTAGATGGAAAAGGAGCTGGCACCTCTTGTCTATCATGCATTGAAAAGTAAGGCTCTTCAACGGTATAAGGGGGATGCGGAAAATTCATGGCAAGATATAGACAAAATGGTTTATTAGGTTTTGATTCTAAATATTTAAGCGCCTTATTAATGATGCTAAAATCTGAATCGTTCGCTTGCTCTGGCGTTCTTTCACCAAAATAAAACGATTTTCTAAGTGGATGCTCTTTTGGAAAAGGGTTTGTTTTCATACTAGAGATAAAGTCTTTCGCATTTATGGTCGATGGAACCGCCCGAATTCTCTTAGTCACGCTTTCTTTTATTGTTTTTTTAGAAAATAGGTCGTTGCGCCCAATCCAAATGACTTCGTATCCTTTTTTCTTTAAAAATTTAAATAAATTTTCTTCGTATTGTTCTAATAATTGATATAAACTCCTATGGCTATTTGAATGGACATATTGACCCGTGAAAGTACAACACCTTGACGGAACGCATATGGGGTTAACTGTGAAACACTTAGTAAATGCCGCTCCATCATTAGCGAGTTCATCAATATTAGGCGTTTTTATAACGGAATTATGAGCTTTTCCCAAAGAAACAGTATCTCCTCTCATTTCGTCCGGAATAAAAATTATTATATTAGGAAGTTGTTGTTGTTCAATACTTGTCATTTTTCTTTAAAATTTTTAAGTTTTCTTCAAGAATTAATTTTTTTTTTTAAATAAATAAATCAATCAATCAATTAAAATATAGATTTCATTGTTCTTAAAAGATAATATTAGCTTATAGGAAAATACACAATAAAAATAAAGAATAGAAAATTACTCCAATCATAAATTCTTAGAATTGAATTTAAATTAATTACAAATATAAAAAGGTTAGATTTAATTGAATGATTTATTTTCGGAAATTGATGATATATTCCATTCAAGGTCTCTGGCAATTTATGGTGTTAGTAGGAAAGGTGGTTTGGGAAATTTTTTATTACAAGGATTTATTGATCAAGAATTTCCAAATATATTTATCGTTAATCCTAGAATAACTGAATCTAATGTTAAAATAATGGGAATACCTGTTTTTTCAGATTTGAAATCCATTGGAGTGCCTATAGATCTGGTTATTTGTTCCACTCATCCTAAATTCGTTCAAGATATCATTATTGAATGTGGTGAAAACGGAGTAAAGACTGTAATAATTTTTTCATCTGGATTTGGTGAAAAAAGTGAAGATGGTAAAAAAACTGAAAAAGAATTAGTAAAAATTGCTCGAAAATATCAAATGAGATTAATTGGTCCAAATTGTATGGGATTATATTGTCCCAGTTCAAAACTTTCTTTCTTTCCAGGCTTACCAACAGAATCAGGTTCACTAGGCTTCATTAGCCAAAGTGGTTCAATCGCAAATATTATGGTTGTTATGGCATTGTTGAAAGGAATTAATTTTTCAAAATCTATAAGTTACGGTAATGGTATTGATTTGAATTTCAATGATTTCTTAGAATATTTAGGAGAGGATCCTGACACTAAATTAATAGCATGTTACATGGAAGGCACAAATGATGGAAGAAGATTCATTGAATTGGTAAAGGAAATAAGTAGGAAAAAGCCTATAATCATTTGGAAGGCAGGAGCCACTCCTGCAGGATCAAAAGCAGCTAGGTCGCATACAGGGTCAATTTGTGGAAATAATGAGCTATGGAATAATGTATTTGACCAATATGGGGTGATTAGGGTCTATAATATGGAAGAACTGATGAGCATGATCCAAGCATTCATCAATCCTATTCCAGTAAGCAATTGTCGAGTTGCCATTATTTCAGGACCGGGAGGACCTGCTGTATCCTCTGCCGATGCATGTGAAATGAATAATCTAAAATTAGCTGAATTGACTAACGAAACAAAGCTAAAACTCCGAGGCCTAATCCCTGAATTCGGATCAAGTATATCTAATCCTGTAGATATAAGTCTTCAAGGTGCACTTGATCCAACATTGGAAAAAGCCGTATATGAAGTGGTTGGAACGGACCCTAATGTTGACATGATTCTTATTTGGTTAACGATGTTAACTCGATATAGGGATTTTTTAAAATTACAAGAAAAAATTTCTAAACCAATTGTAATTGTATCTGCCATAGATATGAATATATCGCCAGAGGCTATCACCGGTACCATGAAACGAGCATTCGTACCAATAAAAGTAAAAAAGGTGCCTACTATAGTAAAGAATTTGAATCAGAAAGGGATTTCAATACATCCGAACGAAAATCTAGCCGCTAAGGCATTATATAATATATATCAGTTTTATAACAAATCTTAGTAATCGAAAAAATAAAAAAAGAAGATTTTTGAAAGTTTGATTATTATTCTGTCTCTTTAATAAGACGCTTTTTCATCCACTCAGGAGTTAGAAGTGCAGTATAATAACATATGCTGGCGAAAATAACGAATATTAATATCACGAAAGCTTGTCTTGTTATC
>JAUWRB010000125.1 GCA_030610785.1 Promethearchaeota archaeon
AAGCTAAAGAATTACTTAGTGAGAGAAATAGATTTAAATTTGCTCAGCAATTATTAAAAAAGGGCGTAATTACGAAGGGACGATATTTAGAATTGGTGCAATCTCAATGAATATGATACGCGTAATCCCTGACAGCAGTTTCTATATTTGTTTCATTGATGATATTAAAGATCATGAAAGTCTTATTGAAATAATAAAATATGATAAATTTAAATTTATAGTCGGTGTTATTGTTAAAGGTGAGATAGCGAAATCACCCAATTATAATAAGATTGAGGTAGTAATGAAATCAGATGTTGAAAATTCTAATAGTTCTTAGATAATAATGAGAATATTAAGCTAAATAAAACCACAACAACAAATAATAATAGAATGCTAATTACATATAAATAACCAATTTATCTTGATCTCTTCACGCATTTCTCTTTAAAATAAAAAAAAGACTAAATAAAAAAAATTAGAATATAATTATAAAAATTAGAGATTGAGGACAGTTAAAATTTAAAATATTATTATTGTTATAAAAATTTTATCTCTTTAACAATTATAAGACTTTAAAATTATAATAAATCTTTATAAAAATAATAGATTCTTTAAAATATTAGAGTATTTTTAAAATTTTTAAAGAAAAAAATATATCATAATTATAGCTTTTATCAAGGAAAAATACAATGAAAGATTTAATCGTTAAGAATGGGATAGTATTTGACCCCTTAAATAACATAAATGGCGAAAAAAAAGAAATCCACGTTAAAGATGGTATTGTGGTTGATAAAGTGAATGGAGACGCTAAAGTTATTGATGCATCAGGGATGATCGTCATGCCCGGGGGTGTTGATATTCATTCACACATCGCAGGTGCTAAAGTTAACGCAGGAAGATCTTTCAGACCAGAAGATCATTTTATTGACCCGGTATCCAAAACAAAATTAACACGAGGAGGATCAGGATATTCCGTTCCATCAACTTGGGTGACAGGATATCGCTACGCTAAATTAGGTTATACCACCGTAATCGAACCTGCAATGCCCCTTTTGGAGGCACGTCATACACACGAAGAGTTTTTAGAAACACCTATTATCGACAAAGCAGCTTTTCCACTTTTTGGAAATAATTGGTACGTGATGAAATACATTAAAGAAAAAGATTACGATAAATTGGCCGGATATGTCGCATGGATCTTAAAAGCTACAAAAGGTTATGCGATAAAAATCGTAAACCCCGGAGGAGTCGAGAATTGGGCTTGGGGAAAAAACTGTGAGTCGTTAGATGATACGGTAGTTCATTTTGAAGTAACCCCCAGAGAGATTGTAGAAGGTTTAGGAAAAGCCAATAAAATTCTAGGTTTACCTCATACAATTCATGTTCACGCCAATAATCTTGGACATCCTGGAAATTTTGAACACACTTTAGATACTTTTAAAACAATGGAAAAAATTGAACCCGTAAATGGACAGAAACTCAACTTCCATCTAACTCATTGCCAATTTAACGCTTATGGGGGCTCTAATTGGGGAAACTTCCAGTCTGGAGCAGCCCAGATTGCGGATTATCTTAACTCTCACGATCACTTAACAATCGATATTGGACAAGTCGTCTTTGCTAAAGCCGCAACTACTACAATGACGGCAGACGGTCCGTGGGAATTTGCATTGCATCATCTCGGCGGAGCATCACCTTGGGGTTGTAAACCAGGAGTTAAATGGATCAATGGTCAAGTAGAAGGCGAATCTGGTTCAGGAATCGTTCCATATTTCTTCGATCCAAAAGTAGGCGTTAACGCAATTCAATGGGCTATAGGGCTTGAGTTAATGCTCTTGGTCAAGAATCCCTATCAAGTTTTTATGACAACCGATCATCCTAATGGAGGGCCGTTTATTTATTATCCAAAAGTTATCAGATGGTTGATGGACAGAAAAACAAGAACTGATATGCTTGATAATGTTGTTTCTAAAAAAGCTGATTCTCAGACGCAATTACGAGACATGGATCGAGAGTTAACTTTAGAGGAAATTTGCGTTGTTACGAGAGCTGGGACAGCCAAATGTTTGGGAATGACGGATAGAGGTCATTTAGGCGTGGGCGCTATTGGTGACATTTCGATCTACAAGATAGACCCTAATAATTACGACGGACACGCAATCGAGAAGGCGTTTTCTAATGCGGCATACACGATTAAGGATGGAAACATTGTCGTTAAAGACGGCGAAATAATGGCAACTCCGATTGGAGATACGATAGTTTCCGAAGGACGCATTAAGGAGAGTATTTACGAAGCTGTTTTAGAAGATGTTAAGTCCCGTTGGCGGGATCATTACAGCATCAATTTTAATAATTATGCGGTTCAGGATGTATATGCCCCCAAGGTAAAGATCGTTAACGGAGCTTAAATTTTTAAATTATTTCTTTCCTCTTATTTATTTTTTAACTGACCTTTAAGTTTTTTAATTGTATAGATATATACAAGTATAAAAATATTTAGTATAAATTTTTTGTATAATAATATAGAAAAAATTAATCTAAACGAAGAAAAAAACAAAAGCTATTATAAGGATGATAAATACATTAAATAATTTAAGATAAATAGAAATTCTAACCCAGCAGAATTATTATAAAAGAGAGATGAATAAATGTTAAAAAAAAAGAGATTGAATTTATTTAATTAATCCTAACTCACGAGGAGTTGGATAATACTCCTCCTTAACTGGAACGCCCATCCAATTAGAATAGAAAAAATAACAAATTTTATCCTTTAAATTAAATTTTTCGTGTATTTCTGGTATTCCTTCAATAAACTTAAGTTCTCGAACTTGTTTAGCAAACCCTCTATTTTTGAAGTACCGAAAGAATAAAAAAATTTTTAAAAATAATAATGAAATTTTAATTTTTAAAGGAGAAAATTGGCTTTTGTGTTGAGATAAAGCTTCTAGGGCGATTTCTAAATCATCGCGGTAATACTTAATGGCGAAATTCGTTTTGAAAGAATAATAAAAAAACACTCGCTTCGGAAGTTCTGTTTTTTTTAATTTTTTCATGGCAAAATATACTAATCTCCCCGTATTTAAATGATCATTGTGGAAATCAATAGCGTACCAAGGGTCTGGGGCAAAAATCAAGTCTGGCTTTTCTTTGCGCAAGATTTTAACAACAGAATTTAAAGTATTTTTATTTAAGGATAAGAATCCATCAATATATCCCATTTTAATTATTTTAATTTGATTATCCGTGTGTTTTTTATATATTTTTGCGGCCTTATCCAATTCCCACATTCGAATTTTTTTAAGACGGTTACCTTTAAAATCGATACGATGCGTACCATATTCACAATTAGTCATTAGCACTTCAACAACTTCATTTCCTAATCGTAAAGATTCTATGCATGTGAGAGATATTCCAAATTCAAGGTCATCCGCATGTGGTGAAAAATATAAAATTTTAATTTTCTTTTTAGAATGACTCATTTTTTTAAATATTAATGCCAAGTTTTATGTTGAATTTTATAATTTCACGCTTAACAAGAATTAATTTATTTAATTTGTTGATCTTCTAGACTTATTCCTAATTCTCTTAATTTTTCGCGTAATTCGTCGCTGATGCTATATAATTTTAATTTTCTTAATTTTATACGCATATCGGCAATTATATTAACAAGAGCTTGTATTAAATTATCTTTATCATCAAGTGAGCCTTTAAAACCTAATTTTAGTTCTTTTTTCAACGCAGGAAATATTCCAAAAATTGTATCAATATCTTCCATGAATTTAAAAAACCTGTCCTTAAACTCATCAGTTATATTAGTTTTCTTTTCTAAAATAACTTGATTTATTTCTCTAAATAAGGACATGACTTCCGCTATTGCAACTGGAGTGTCAAAATCGTCGTCCATGGCTTCAATAATTTTTAATTCGGACTTGTCAATTTTCGAAATCAGGTCATTCATTTCTATTATTTCTTTTTTTACAGGTTCGGCATCTTTTATTTTTTTAAATGTATTGAGAATTTTATTATAATTTTTTTCTGCTTGGTCCATGATTTCTAACGAATAATTTATTGAACTCCTATAATGACTCGAAATTAAAAACCACCTTATTACCATTGGATCGTATTTTTTTATAATATCTGAAACTAAAAAAAAATTATCCAAACTTTTAGACATTTTTTCATTATTAACATTTACAAAACCATTATGAATGAAGAAATTGGAAAACTTTTTGCCGGTATACGCTTCAGATTGGGCAATCTCATTACGATGATGAGGAAATTTTAGATCTTGACCACCGCCGTGAATATCAATGGTATCCCCAAGAAATTTGATTGCCATTGCTGAACATTCAATATGCCAGCCTGGTCGACCTCTGCCCCAAGGACTTTCCCAATAAGGCTCACCCTCCTTCATTTTTTTCCAAAGGGCAAAATCTCTACGATCCTGTTTATCTTCTCCAAAATTAGTATCTTGATCTTCAAAAATTTCTGCTTCAATATCCTCTTCATCCATTTTTATATTTTGAAGAATTTCTTCATATTTAGGAAAAGATTTTACAGAATAATACACGGAACCATTTTTTTCATAAGCATTACCTTTTGAAATTAAACCTTCAATAACTTTTATCATAAAATTGATTACTTCAGTAGCTCTAGGATTTTTTGTGTCTTTTTTCACGTTTAAAATCTGCATTATGTTTTCATATTCTTTTATGTAATGCTCGCTAAGAGTAATATAATCCATTCCTAGCTCATTCGCTCTATTTATTATCTTATCGTCAATATCAGTATAATTTTTAATTATTTTAACATTATAACCTTTAAATTCAAAATATTTACGAATCATATCAAATGTTACAGCTGATTTTGCGTGCCCGAGATGTGGGCTGTCATATACAGTTGGACCACAAACATACATTAAAATTTCATTTGGTTTTATCGTTTTAAACTCTTCCTTCTTGAAAGTTAAACTATTGTAGACCTTAACCATGTAATATAACCCTTTTTATAAAATTTCACATCCTTAAGTAATATATAATAATAAAAGAGCCAACGGTGGGAATTGCACCCACGAATAGCGGCTCTGCAGGCCGTCTCCTTAACTGCTCGGATACGTTGGCTTAAAGATTCATATATATAGAAATATTATCAATTTAATAAAAAATTGGTTTTTTTTCTTAAAAAACTATTTATTAATATTTATATAAATTAAATGACATGTTTTTGAAATTAATTTAATTAAAATATTTATTCGTAAAAAATTATGCCTATTGATTGGGAAAATATTCGAAAAAGTCAATTTCCGGCGTTAGAAAAATTAACTTATTTAATGGCAGCTGCAGCATCACCCATGAACAAAAGTGCATACGATAGAGCAATTGAATATTATAACGAAATGTTAAATTTTGGCGACCTTCATAACGAACAATTTTTTGTGGACATAGACAACGCAAGAAAATTAATTGCAGAATATATAAATGCAAAACCAGAAGAAATCGCGTTCATGATTAATACTTCTTCAGGAATGCACGCAATCGCTAATTTATTCGCTAACGAGAAAGGAGAAATTCTATATCCTTCTTTAGAATTTCCAACTTCAATCCACATGTTCAAGAGAATGGGTTATTCTTGTAAAAAAATACAGGAATCCAATAACAAATTTTTAATAGAAGATTTTGAGAAAGAACTTACGGACAAATCAAAATTTATCGTTCATAGTCACGTTCAATCGTTTAATGGATTCAGGCAAAATCTAGTGAAGTTAGGAGAATTCTGCAAAGAACACGATTTAAAAAACATTATTAATGCGACTCAATCGTTTGGTTCGTTTCAAATCGATGTAAAAGAGCAAAATATTGACGCCTTAGCGTGCAATGCACTAAAATGGATTGGATGTGGATTTGGAGCGGGAATTCTATATATAAAAGAGAGTCTTATAAAAGAAAAAGAGCTTCCATTTACGAGTTGGTTAAGCGTTGAGGACGCACTTTCCATGGACAACGATAACTTAAGAGTGATACAAAAAGTTCGATCCATGGATTCTTTAGGGGGATGTCCTAACTTTCCTGCTTTATTAACTTTAAAAGGGGGATTAGAATTAATTAAAAATAAAATTGGAAGCGGAAACATACAAGTGGGCGTTAAAGAAATTCAAGAGAGAATCATGTGGCTTACTTCTGAATTTATAAAGAAAATTAGAGAATTGGACTTTAAAATAATTACACCTCTTGAAATGGAATATAGGTCGGGCATTTTAACAGTTGAACACGAAAAAGCCAAGAGAATTTATCGATATTTATCAAAGAATAACGTTCATATTTCGTTAAAAAAGTATCCAAAATCAACTCAAAAAACATTATTGCGATTTGCGTTAAATTATTATAATAACTTGGAAGATATTAACCGAACTATCAAAATTTTAACTGAAATTCTAAAAAAATTTTAAATTAGGGGATTATTTTTAATTATTTTTGTTTTAAAATATTCTAATTACTATTTTCTTTCATGTAATTCATTTTTTCAGCAGATTTGATTGGGTATTCTTTACTTGTTATCTCTTATTTCATCAATTTTAAATCTTCACCTATTAATCTCATTAACATGCGTAAAAACGGTCAAGTATTAAATCATTTTTGTTTATTAAGAAATACATAATATTATAAAATGGGATTATTTTATATATGACAATTTCATTAAAGAATATGGGTTAATGGATCAAATTAAGATCATAAATCAGCCTTAAAAAAAAAAATAGGGAAATATAAAAGTGGTTGATGTTTATAGTAAGTTTCATGAATTTAACTCACATTATCAATTATTTATTGAAAATGTAAACGATTTAATTTGTATCGTTGACTTTAATCGCGATTATAAAATTGAAGTAATTAATGAAAAATTATTTCAGAAATTATTAGGATATTCAAATAACGATTTAATCGGAGAATCTCTTTTAAAGATTATTCATTCGGAAGATAAAAAAAAATCAGTTAAAGTTCTAAAAAATGGTTCTAAATTTGAGAAAATACAAGAAATAAGAATTAAAAGCAAAAAAGGCAACTATATTTGGGTAGAATTTAAAATAAAAAAATTCAAAGACGATAAAAATCAAGGAAAAATTTTATTGATTTTAAAAGATGTGTCCAAGTACAGGGATTTAGAGTTAAAAATGATTGAAAACGAAAAAAAATTCAATAATTTAACTCGTTCCATACCAGAAATTCGATTCTGGAGGCTCTTTAACCCAAAAAAATACGAAGAAGCGTTGCAAAGTTCATATAGCATACTCCACGTGATAATGGAAAACATCCCTCAATATATCTTTTGGAAGGACTTAAATCTAAGATATTTGGGCTCGAATAAGAATTATGCAAGGTTTTTAGAAATAAGTAGTCCAGAAATTCTTTTTGAACAGACCGATAATGATGTAATGTGGAATAAGAAAAAAGCAGAACAACTTCGAGAAAAAGAAATCAATATTATCAATTCAGACAAAGCGGAATTTCATGTTATAGAACCCTGGGTATGTAAAGATGACAAGAAAATATGGTTAGATACAAATAGAATACCTCTTCATGATTTAGAAGGAAAAATCATGGGGATTCTTGTTACTTATGATGATATAACAGAGCGCACTATTGCTGAACAAAAAATAAAAAAATCTGAAAAGAAATATCACGATTTATTAGAAACATCTTCAGTTGGAATAATTGAAATTAATTTGAAAAGCAATAACATTTCATATATCAATCCAAAATTATTAAATATTCTTGGTCGTGACCGAAAAGAAATAATTGATATCGAATCGCTTCGAAAAATTATTCATCCTAACGATTTCAGTATATTATTAGAATCAACTGAAGAAAAAGAATTACAATTTAAAATACACCAAAAAGATGGAAAGTTAAAATGGCTATCTGGAAAAAGAGTAAATCAATACGACGAAAAAGGAGAAATGTTCAGTTTCAGATTATGGTTAGAAGATGTTAGTGAAAAAAAAATGTATGAAAAATTAATTTATGATATAAATCTTAATTTTTTAAAATTCAGTACAGATATCCAAAAAAATATCATGCTATTACTAAACACGTGTTGTAAATTATTAAATGGAGATATAGTATTATATATTCACCGAAATCTACACGAAGATAAAGAAGAATATATAATAATAACAAGCGAGAATAATGTATATACGTATAATTCTGAAGATTTTAAAAATAACCTTTTTGTTAACGAACTATTTAAAGAAAAAAACAATTTCACGCAAATCGCCCTTAATTTAAACGAAAGTATATATGCCAAGACTGATCAATTCATAATGAAATATAATATAAAAGGAAGTTATGGAAAACTAATTAAATCACAAAATGAATTTAATAGCTCATTATGCGTTTTTTACCGTGAAAATCCGATAATGTCCCATCAAGATAAATTAATTATCTTTTTAATCGGTGATGCTATTAATATTGAACAACAACGATGGCAAGTCAAACAACATTTAAGGGAACAAAATATAATGTTGAACGAAATAAATAAATTGAAAACAGATTTATTATCAAGGGCATCCCATGAATTAAAAACACCTCTTATATCAATCAAGGGATTTACAGAACTTTTATTAACTGTTCATGAATCCAAGTTAGATTCAGATATAATTTCAATATTAAAAGAAATAAAGACTGGTAGCGCACGATTAGAAAAAATAATTCTTTCTCTCTTAGAAGGGGCACAATTAAACCAAGGGCAATTAAATTTAAATATTCTTAAAGAAGATTTAACTTTCCTTATTAAATTTTGCGTAAATGATTTATATGGCCAATTAAAATTAAGAAATCAATCAATTTCAATTAAAATCCATGATAATTTAATCGCGTATATTGATAAAGAAAGGATTTACGATGTTGTTTCAAACTTAATAACGAATGCAATTAAATATACGCCCCCCGGAGGAAAAATAACTATTCGATCTAAAATTGAAAACGATTTCTATATAATTTCTATTGAAGATAATGGCATGGGCTTTACTGAGGAAGAAAAGAAACATTTATTCAAGGAATTTGGTAAAATTGAAAGATATGGGCAAGGATGGGATGTAGACGCGGAAGGAACAGGACTCGGATTATACATAGCCAAAAAAATCATAGAATTACACGGTGGAAATATTTGGATGGAATCCGAAGGAAGAAATAAAGGAAGCACTTTTCTTTTTTCGCTCCCCATAGTAATACAATAAAATTGTTAAATACTCTTTATCAAATTGTGGTTATCACTTTTTTTATCATTTTTATCATATAAAAAGCAGAAACGCCATATGTCATGGTGAAACAGGGTTATTTTAAAGGTGCATGTGAAGTCACTTTAAAAAACGGTTCAATCCAATCAGCTTGTAAAGCTACTTTAAGATCTGAAAAGGGATAATCATGTTTTAATTATTTTAATTAGTAGATAAAATTTTTAATAATATAGGATAATTTTAGAGATCTTTCCCTATTCCATAATAAAT
>JAUWRB010000256.1 GCA_030610785.1 Promethearchaeota archaeon
TAAAGATGATGACCTCATATCACAGGATCTTGTTCGTAGTAGGAATGGCTCATTGGGAAAATATTAAATATTATTTAGAAAATCCAAATAAAATTCTAGATGTAGAATCAAACCTGATACCTCACAAATACATAAAATTATATAACATAAAAGGCTCTGACGCAAGGTTCCTTCTTAAAGAATTACCATATCACACTAATACGTGGATTAAATTCAGAAAAAAATATAACAAGGATTTTTTTGAGGAAATCTCAAATCCAAGCGAATTATTTTCTGTGTTGAATTCATATAAAAAGATTGATAACCTTAGAAAAATTATTTTAAAAGCTAAACGTGAATACGAAAAAGAATTCAAGGAATTTATCGACTTACGCCTACTTAAAAACCTTTTTCAATATCTAAGAAATATTTCTCTTACGGAACATAAATTATTACCAAATTTATATCACTTATTATTAGCCGCTAAGAATATCGTTGATGACGATTACGCTTGGAAGGTAATGGAGAAAGCGATAAAATATCCTCACAACGATGAAAGCAACGAGTATGAAACAATGAGACTAAGCGTGAAGGGTGGTATTGATCCCAATGGAAAATACATTAAATTAAGAAGACACCACCCTTATAATTACGGAAAAGAAAGGGATGTTCCCTTAAAAGAAAGACCAGAAGAAAAATATCAAGGTCAATGGAGAAACGAATGGGAAAAAGGTCAAATGGAAACTGTATCTTATCCCCCTGAAGATATTATTGAAGAAGATTACTTTGCTTATATAAGAAAAAAAGCCTTGAAAAATTTAAAAAACCAAAGAATCAAAATTGAAGAGTTTAAATCAAGCCTCATGGATGGAATTGACATTAAAGAAACGATCAGGAATTGGGCATTTAAACAAAAGATTTACGTGCGAAATGAGCAACAAATTCAAGGAAAAATTGATACAATTATTGTAATATTCGATAAGGACGATGGAGAGTTTGAAAAATATCCATACAAATTAACTTGGTGGGCAGAACACGAAAAAGAAAGCGATATGGCGTTTTACGCAACAAATCCGGGGGAATTTTTAATTGGACCTGGTATTTCTCACGTTGAAGTCGGAGGATTATTGTCTATTTTTCCAGCTAAAAATTTAAAGCAAATATTTACCTCGTACATGGATTTTGAATACCGAGACGCGAAAAATAAAGCAGAAAGGCTTCTAAAAGCAAGCATTCTTTATTCAAGGGAACGCTATATTGTTCACGTGGCAGAAAAACCTCCAAGAAGATACTTTTATACTCTTGCCGGTATCAAGAATCGAGAGTTAATTCACATTCCATTGAATAACTTTAGTAAAGAATCGCTCAAAACGATTAAACACATCCATATCTTGGCTGGAAAGGATAAAAGAAAAATTGCTCGTGACTATATTTTTTTAAATAAATAATTAAAAATGGTTTAAATAAAATTTAAATAATTTTTCAAAATTTGTTTTAACTATTAAAAAAGCTTTTCTAAAAAAAAATTAGAAAAAAAATTATTTCTCAATAGAATCTAAGTAGGTTTGAATTCTATTTTGAACCGTTTCAGGTTTCTCTGCCGCTATATCTGATTTTGCAAGGGCACGCTCTATTCTCTCGCGATGTATCGTGTTATATGAACAAAAAGGGATTTCTAATACTTTAGTGTGGTCATCTGGGTCAATCACGCCGTAATGCACGAGACAACGGGAGACTCTTTCAAGATCAAAATTATAACTATCCATGAAATGCATGGCTGAAATCATCAAATTTTTCGTTTGTAAAAAGTTGCCTGCTGAGGCCAAGCTAGGAGAAAGTACCAAACGCGCAAAAGATTGATAGGTCTTGCTCGTAAAGATTTTTCCTGGGTTCTTTATGTATTTCATTACTCCGGCAAAATAATACGCTTTCATCATTTGCCTGTATCCTAAATTAGTCATATCGTCAATGAAATTCCCAATCGTAGATGCGATAGCACCATAATTAGCTAAGTCGACACCTTTTAAAAAACCTGTAGGTTTAGGTATTTCCTTATTAGCGGTCATATCATAGACCTTATTAGACCATTTAATTAAACCTTCAGCGTCAAAAAAATTCTCTAAAGGTTCCCACTCGTTCTTATCGTTAATGACGCATATAGTGGCAAAACCACAGTCGTGGTGGCTTGTCATGCTAAACTGGGGCATATCATCAAACCAAGCTAGTAATTTAGATAATTTAGCAGTAGTAGCGATTGGATAGAACTTTGTTATTACATTATTTGTGTGAGCATTTATTGCATCTTTTAAATCAGAAGCAGTGTATCTCAATTCCATTAATTCTTCGTAATTTACACGACCACACAATGATACAGGCTGGAAAACAATTCCTGCAACAACATCGGCATTTTCTTTGGCAAAATCTAAAATTTCTCCAATGCAATGATCATTCACGCCTTTTGCAACTGTAGGAACCAACATTATTCCTTTAAATCCAACTTGGCGTAAATTCTCTATAGTTTTCTTTTTGAGAGGCCATAAATTAACGCCTCTTGTCTTTTTCCAAACTTCTGGAGAATTTGCTGCGTCAAATTGTAAGTAAACAGCATCCATTCCAGCATCTATTAATTTTTTACAATATTCAACAGATTTACCCATTCTGACGCCATTGGTTGATACCATTATCTCCGTAAAACCCAATTCCCTGCCTTTGCGGATGATTTCAGGGAGATCTTTTCTAACGGTTGGTTCTCCTCCCGCTAATTGAAGTAAAACTGCGGAATATGGTTTCATAGACCTAAAATGTTCCATTATTTGAATAATTTCTTCAAAAGAAGGTTCTACAACATATCCTTGAGCACTTGCGTTAGCAAAGCAAATAGGACAAGTAAGATTACAGCGATTAGTAACATCTATTAAACAAATATTTGGAGAGCTTTTATGGTTTTCGCATAGTCCACAATCATAAGGGCAGCCATTTTTTATTGGTTTAATTCCCGAGGATACATACTCGGGTTTAGTAGAATTATCGACAGTTGATCCAATATCATTAGTAAAAGTTTGCCCCCATTTATATTCTTCAGGATGAATCGAAATCTTATCCTTGAAATCACCGTGTTCTCTACAAGTTTTCTGCATCATTACCCAATTAGTATCCAAATCAACAAATATCTCTGCTGGAATTGGTTGTAAACATTCCGGACATATACTCATGGTTTTTCGGATAATCTCTCCGATGTTATTTCTTTGTTTTATTCCTTCGGTCATTTGAATCAAACATTAAATACTAATTTGTTTAAATTATTATTTGATTAAAATTACTTCAAATATAAATTTTATAAGAATAATGACATTATTGAAAATAGGTTTTTTACCTTAAAATAAAACTTTATGAGGATAAAGTGAGAATTTTTTAATATTTACAAAATTGTTAAGTATAATAGAGAGTGTTGCTAATAAAATTTTTAAAAACTTTAAATATTCAAGTCCAATTAAGAAGAGTAATTAAAACGAGCTGCGTAAAAGAGTATTAATAAAAAATAAAAAAAAAATAAAAAATTTTGACGCAAAAAATCTCTATTAAATAAATAAGAAATAATTTTAATATTTGTCGTCACTTTCTCTTATTTAATAATTTTAAAAAAACAAGAGTATTCTTCGCTCTTTAGGAATTAAACAAAGATTCGCCATCTTTTTCTATCTTTAAGATGTTCGGGAATTTTTTTTAATAAATTTTTCCTTATTTTTATTGTTTTTAAGGAAGGAAGAGATTTTAAGGAATTGGGTAGTGCTTTTAAAGAATTCCTTTCCACTGATAAAACATTAAGCGATTTTAATTCACCTATTGACTCCGGTAAGAATTCTAAATTGTTTCCATCTAAATACAATCTCTTCAAATTCTTTAGCTTGCTAATGTCTTCGGGTAAAGTTCCTATGCTGTTATTATCAAGACTTAAAGACTCGAGAAATTTAAAATTTAAAAGAGATTCGGGGAAAGCTTCTAATTTACAGCTATCTAAGTTAACGTGCTTTATTGAGTCAAATTTACGAGAATTTACTCGCGATAGATATTGGTCCATCCCAATAATACCGTTTTTAATATACTCTTCGTAAGGAGCTTTTAATTCTATAAGACGAGTGATTTGACCCGGTACATGATTTTTTATTTTTTCTTGAAAATCTTTTAAATAAAATTTCCTCTCGTCTATACATCTCTCAACCCAAGTTCCGTCTTCCATTATCCAATCTGCTGAAATATAAATTTTCAGTCTTAATCTTTCTGTAATGCTAGCACCCGTCAAAAGAACGAAATATCCGAGAACTAAAAGAGCTTCATTATTAGAATAATAATTAACTTCCTTCACGACTTTATCGAAATTTTTTT
>JAUWRB010000060.1 GCA_030610785.1 Promethearchaeota archaeon
TATTCTCTACTTTTAAATTTGATTTAAGTACAGAAATAATTTGAGAGTAATCAGAATTGTTTTCTTTGTAAACCCAAGCAAATAATTTTAAAATACTTAGTTTAATTGCATGATTATTAATGTCAAAACCATAGAGATTATTTAATATTTGAATTTTTGTATTAAAATCATTCAACTGGGGATTTATTTTTTTGAGTAAATTATAAATAACATTTATCATACTTAAAAGAAATACTCCCGAACCACACGCTGGATCTAATATGGAAATATCCAATAGAGTTTTGCTTACTTTATTTTTAAGATTGGAGTTTAAATCTAAGAAATTATCTAAACTTTTTAATTGATCATTTATTAATAATTTATTTTTAAGGTAAAAGATTAACGCTTCAGAACAAATAAATTTTGAAATCGCCTCATTAGTATAATACACACCTTCTTTTTTTCGCTTAAAATAGTTTTTTAAAAAAAATTCTTCAATTGAATTAATCATTTGTAAGTGATTTCGTATTTCTTGAATATTATTAAATTTTATAGCCTTATCAAATAAATCGAAAAATTTATTGAATTCCTGGAAATTATCTATTTCATTCATTTTATAGTATGATTTAACTCTTTAACTATCTAGTCTAACTGCTTAATTCATTTATAAATCTTTAATCACTAAAAAATTAACTTCTTATGCTATATTTTCTTTATATTTTTATACTTTTATTTACTTTATATTATTGAGAATATGACGGAAAAGAAAAAAAAGGAAGATTATCATGGAGTTGCCCCAATCCGATCAATCGTAAAAAATTTAAAGAAAAAATACGATAAAGACCCTAAAGATTGGAACGTTATAGGTTCAAGGGACGATCAAGGTAATTACGATACATTTATCACTAAGAAGCCAAATGCTTATTGGTTAAAGTCAAAACAATTAAGTCCTTATTCCGCTTTATCCATGGGGTCTAAAATTCGAAATATTGATAAAGATATTGACGAGCAAATTGGAAAAAAACTAAGTCCAAACGATATGTTGCAATTTTTTGGAATGGTAGTACCAATTAAGCAAGATCAAAGCATTATCGCTTCAGGAATAGAAAAATTTTCGCAACGACACGGAAATCATTTAAAAAAAATCATTAACGAACGAGATTCTAATATAGAGCATAACATGGTTAAACGCATTGACGAGGAATTTTCGAAAAAATATCCATTGAGAAAAGGATTGTACATGTGAAGGAATTAAAAATTATACTTTACTCTTCAAAGTTCCCAAATCATCTTTACTTTTAATAATCGGAAAGCTTTTCGAATATTTATCAGCATTGTTGATTAATTCTGCTATGAGAGCGTTCATCTTTTCAGGACCAGATTTGGACTCAAGCGTTTTGGCAAATTCTTTTATCAATGGTACTAATAAATCTTTAATGTAAAAAGATACGCCTTTTTCTATTTCTTCAAGAAGGAATTGATAAGATAAGTCGGCATTTCTTTCGGTTTTTACCAATGGCTCGTCTGGATCTTCAAAAGTATAAGAGATTTCGGTCCATCGAGCTCCATCAGAAGTAGTAGGAACCATGCCAAAAACATAATCACTTGTATAAAGCCAGAAAGGAATAAGCGTTCCCTTATCATAAGACGCGTCTACAATGTTTTTAAACTCTTCAACAGTCATTGTAATCTATTAATATTGTTTTTTTAAAATTTATTATAATTTATTATTTATTATATTATAATAAAAATTTATTATAAAGCTTTCAAAAATATTATTTACTTGTTATACTGTCTACAAAATAATAATTTTAAAAAGGAGAATTGAAAAAAAAATGCGAAAATTAGACTATATTGAATTAATTAAAGACATTGAGAACTGGATTAAAGAATACGTGAATTCTGCAAGTGCAAAAGGAATTATTCTTGGCCTTAGTGGAGGAATTGATAGTGCTGTTACTGCTGCTTTATCCGTAAACGCATTAGGAAAAGAAAATGTAGTTGGATTAGGTTTGCCCTGCGAATCATTACCTCAAGACCTTGAAGATGCGAAATTAATTGCCGAACATCTTGGAATATCTTTTTTAATATTAGATTTAACTTCAACTTACCAAGAATTTTTAAAGAGCACAACGCCTCAAATAGAACCAAATAAAATGGCAATTGCAAATTTTAAACCACGATTAAGAATGTCAGCTATTTATTATGCAGGGCAATCGCTAGGAAATTATCTTGTAGGAGGCACGGGAAATAGAACAGAAATTGCAATAGGATATTTTACTAAATATGGGGATGGCGGCGTTGATTTTGAACCGATTGGGAAATTTTATAAGTGTGAGGTAAGAGAAATCGCAAGAATTTTGAAAATTCCTGAGAAAATTATAACTAAGGCCCCATCAGCGGGATTATGGGAAGGACAAACGGATGAAGGAGAAATAGGTATAACCTATAATATATTAGATGAAATCATATATAGGATGGATTTTAACTTAGATCTTGAAGGTCTTAAGAAAGATGACATCGAAAAAGTAAAAAAAATGATGATTTCAAGTCGGCATAAGATAATGATGCCACCCACTTTTAAAATAACATGATATAAAACGAGAGAGATTTTTACAAACTTGAAATAATGTTTCTTACTTCATTTATTTTTATAGTTATATTTTTTAACTTACTATTGATTTTTTCCATTCGATTATTATATTCAAAGTCGCTAATGGATCCTTTCTTGTAACTCTTTTCTATTTCCTTAAAACTTTTTTCTAAAGAATATCTGACTCCTTCGAGAGAAATAAGTTCATTATATAAAGTTTCTCTATCTTTAGGAATATTTTCAACACTATATGATGAAAAATCATCATTGCTATCTAAATCGGGTTCAGAAGTACCAAATCCAAATGGAAGGGTAGATGGAACATATCCTATATCAGAAACTTCTTTTTTCTTTTTCTCGCCTCTCTTTTTTTTAATTTTTGGCGGTATCGTTTCTGCAGGTTCAATAATTTTTACTGACGTCTCTGAAGTTGTTTCTCCGAGAGAAGAAAACACATTAAATAAATCCTTTCTATTTGATTTGAATGGGATAATCTCTTCCTCTTCCACTTCAATAGTAGCAATTTTCGTCTTTTTCGTCTCAAAAGGTATCTTTTCCAATTCTTCAGGAGTTTCTGGTTCTTCGAAAGTTTTTTCTGAAACTACTGAAGGGATCTCCTGTTTTTCGATCATTAATGATGCTTTTGACGGTTTTTCTGAAACTTCAGGAATTATCTTCGGTAATTTTATAAAAATGGGACTTATTTTTGGCGGTTCTATTTCTTCCTTGACTTTAGATTGCTTGGTTTCTATAGATTTTTTTTCTATTGGTTTAGACGGGATTTCGCTCTTTACTATTTCTTGAGTTCTAATTTGAGTGGTTATTAATGGTTTCTTGATGGGCGGAATTCTAATTTTAGGAATTACCAATTTTGGCTTTTCAGATAGAACTGATTTTGGCTTTTCAGATAGAATTGATTTTGGCTTTTTAAATAGAATTAATTTTGGTTTTTCAGATAGAACTGATTTTGGTTCTTCTCGAGGAATTAATTTTGACTCTTTAAAAGGAACTAATTTTATTGGCTCTAAATTGGTAGTAGTTTGCTGAGCCATTTTTTCTAAGGAGATTGTAGTAAGTTTTCTTTCTTTTTTTTCTAATTCTTCTTGAAGTTTTTTTATTTTATCTTGAAGACCATCTATTTGTCCCTTAAATTGCTCAGAAACCTGAGTGACAATTTCATTGATATCAACTTGGGAAGGTGTTTTTTTTTCTGTAATATCAATACTTCTTTTTTCGTCAACTTTTTCTAATTCAACCTTATCTTTAGTATCTTCTATTTTAATAAATTTTTCAATACTTTCTTTTAGATCCTTAACTTCATTAAACCATAAATCCAATGTATCCCATTTTTCTAATTTATTGATTATTTCTTCAATAGCGCCACTTAAGTGAGAAAAAGCTTCCATAGCTTTTAAATCGTTGAATTTTTCAATAAATTTTTCTCTAGCTTCAATCTCATCATCAGGCGTGGGCTCTTCATTAATTAAAACAAGAAAGATGTCTCTTATCTCTTGAAATATGGGATTATTTTCGTTCTCTCCTTTCATATAACATTACATCCATATATAGTTATAAATTATCTCCTTGCTACTAGTAAAATCTCCTTAAAAATATAAAAATGTATTGTAAATATGAAAAATTAAATAAAAGACCGAATAATTTCAAAATTAATTTTTTAAGTTGAGATTGTTATATACTTAATTTTAAAGAGGATGGCAAGGAGTGAAGAAAGCTTTTCATATTGAAGTACCTAGTTCAGAGAATTTAGAACTAATAAATAAATATTTAAACATTAAAGTTAGAAAACAGCAAGACTAACATTAATGTGAAAGACGACTAGGAATAATTAATATAATAAACGATTACACGCGTCTTCCTCTATGTCCGCCCTTTCTTCGGCAATGATCGTGTGATTTTGGAGTTACTTCTTCAATTCTGCCGATTTGCAACCCAGAACGGGCTAATGCTCGTATGCACGCTTGGGCTCCAGGTCCAGGGGTTTGAGATTTGTTTCCACCAGGGGCTCTTACTTTTATGTGCACCGCTTTTATGCCTTTATCCTTAAGATCGTTGGCCACTCGAAACCCGCATTGCATTGCAGCATAAGGGTTGCTCTGGTCTCGGTCTGCTTTTACAACCATTCCCCCGCTACATTTAGCGAAAGTTTCAGCTCCGCTCAAATCAGTCGCAGTAACAATAGTGTTGTTGTAAGAACTCATTATGAAAACAATTGCCCATTTCTTCCGTTCATCGCTCATTTTGATTATACTATTTTATTAATTTTAATAAATTTTTTCAAATTTTAATATCTTTTATTCTTTTTTTAATTAATTTTTTTTTTTTTAAGACATTGGACTTTTTATAGCAAAAAAAATTGAGTCCTCTTCGTCTTTTTTGACTATGTAGGAGGGTGAGTTAATTTTTTTTCCGCCTACTTGGATATGATTGTGAACAATTAATTGTCGTGCTTGATATATTGTGTTGGCAAGTCCTTTTTCGTGAACCAAGGTTTGTAAGCGTCGTTTTAAAACATCTTCCACGGTAAGAAGTAGGACATCTTCAAATTGAGCTTCTGCGCCAATAATTCCGAGACGGATTAATTTTTGAATTAGGGTTTGTTGTTCTTCTATAGCTCTTTCTTTAATTAAAGTTCTTGATTGTCTGGCAATTCTTCTCCAATTACTTAATATAGTTCGAGATTTCCAGAATTCACGTTTATTTCTAAGTCCATATTTGCCTAAAAATTCAAGCTCTTCCATCATCCTTTCTTTTTGATAAGGATGTTTAGGTTTTTTAAATTTTTTTTTAAATCGTCTTGGATCTCCCATCTTTTATTCTCCTTTTTTCCTCAAATTCCTACGCATGACCCCGACAACTAATCCATGTCGACCGGTACTCTTTGTTTTTTGCCCTCTTACTTTTAATCTCAAATGATGTCTGACTCCTTTATAGCTTTTAATCCTTTTCATTCGATCAATGTCTCTTTTAACAGAGATTTCTAATTGATTTCCGATTACATGTAGGTTTTCTCCGGTTCGCAAATCTTTCTTACGATTGAGCATCCATACAGGAATATTATATTTGATTGGATTCAAGATTATTTCTTCAATTCTATTAAGATCTTTTTCTTGAATGGCTCCAATTCTAATATTTGAATCAAGTCCTGATACTATAACTATTGCTTGAGCAAATCTCCTGCCTATTCCTCTAACTTGCGTAAGACCATATTCGATCTTTGCGTTACCATCGATTTGAGATCGAAGTTTACGAAAAAAGACTTTCTCTTTGAAATTTTTGGGACGTATTGCCGAACTCATATAACTCAATACTTTAAAATATTTATTTTATGATTATAATGGTATTAAACATGAAAATTAATATTAATTTTTTGGTTTTATTTGAAGAAAGATAAAGAGAAGAGACATTTTTTAATGATTAAGAAACTTAATAATTAGGAACTCTCTTATTTTCTTTTTTTTTTATATTTAAATGTTTATTACAGCTATTTCTTTTAAAGCCTGCAATTTTTTGGAGCATGGGTAAACCCGGTTTAACATCTTTTATTTCTTTAGATTCAATTAAATCATTCGCTATTAATTCTTTATAGAGATTCTTTCCTTTTTCTGTTCTAATAACGACCATATTCCAACCAGATGGTGCACCAATAGAGCCTACGGAGATATCCGCAGATTCGGAGGTTAAATCAAAACAAACTTCGCAATCCTCTCGAGCTAAATGACTTATCTCTTTGATTGGAACATTTAATTCCAAACCATCCTTCGTATATATAAAAAATTTACCTTTATTTATATCGGTTTTCTTGACATCATTAGCATCTACTTTTAAAATTTGACAGATTTTTAGGAACCCATCATAAGAAAAAGATTCCATGCAAAATATTCCAATTCGATATTCGACATTATTTAAAGCAGGAACGCCGATATCGTATATTTTAGATTTTAAAAGAGCTTGCATCATGCATGGAACGCCAACAACGGCAAGTTTTTTATTATTATTGTTTAATTCTTTTTGATTTAATAATTTTAAACTAGGATTATTAACATATTTAGTCCCGGCAGTTAAAATTATATCTTCCTTATTACTTAATATAATAGGCTCAGGTCTCCATGGATCTTTACTCATTTTTGCACCTAACGCATGATCGATCTTCTTTTTATCAAAAAGATAATGCAAACACGTGCTTGAAATTCCACCATCTTGACATACATCTCTTATTTCTTTAATTTTCGTTTTAGCAGCGTAAACTTCGCTAAAATAACCAATTTTTCCATATTCCTCAATTTCAAGAACATCGTTTTGAATCATATTTAATAATTTAACTGGTAAGTAAGATCTCGGGCAAAAATAATAACACAACCCGCAATGTATGCATTTATCATCGTCAATTTCACCAAAGCCATTATTAATAGTAATGCAATTAATGGGGCAAATTCCCGCACAGAGACCACATCCAGAACATATTTTTGAATCGAATATGACTTTAACGGGTTCGTAAATAGATCTGTTATTTAATGGAATTTTCTTAATTGTTTTAATAGAGATATTTTTAAAAACTAATTTATCAGGTTTATTTTCATCTCCTTCGATTTTATCGTATAATTCTTCTACATTAATAAGATTCTCGTTTTTTAACAATTCTAATAGACTCAAAGTCTTCCTAATTTCAATTGAATTATCTTGAGAAAATTGTTTCAATGCATTTAAATTATTTTCTTGATTTTGAGATAAAAAGTCTAACAGAGCGTATTTTAGTTTTTCTTTATCAAACATCCTGAATAAGATATTATTATATTGGGATTCGTTATAAATTCCGGCAGATAAAATATCTTTTTTAGCATCTATTAAAGCTCGTACTCTATATGAATCTAGAGTATCGCTTACATTTTTTAAAAATTCCCATGAAAAATTTCCTTCAGAACTCATGTTTAATACTAAAAGTTGTTTTTTATAATTATAAATTGATAATTCCGAAAACCCATGCTTTGAGTTAGTTACTTTTCAACTATGATTTTTTTGAAAAGATCATTCTATTTCGGATTAAAATTTTTTGGTAGAGGAGGGAGTGCTTCGACTTTCTTTGTTATGTCTCCAACAGAAGATATAAATTTCTCGACTTCTGCGGCAGAGCAAAAATATTGTTGAATTCTATCCTCAGAGATACCTAGATGATTAAATAATTTTTTTAATGCCAGTACATGCTCATATGTATTAATATTTCCGTTGCCAAATTCACATTCACCTTCTTTTCATGAGATTATTGCTACACCATCTGCACCATTTAGAAAGCATTCCATGATCAAATGAATTCCAACTCTACCCGTACATCTGACCCGAATTAAATGAAAATCTGAAGAATATGATTTTCTAGTAGTTCCAGTTAAATCGGCGACAGAATATCCTCATTTATCACAACCAAAAGCTATTATTCTTCTACATTGATTTTCAGTCATAATATCACCTAATTTGTTTAATTCTCAATAGCCTCTTTTGGATTACTATCAATTTCAATACCAATCGCACCAAGACCTTTGATGACTTGTTCAAATTGCCTATCTCGATAATATTTAAGATCTATGGCTCTTGCTGGACAAGATGAGACACATACACCACAGCCTTTACATTTTAAATCATCCACTTCTGCGATATCATTCTCATTTACAGTAATGGCTCCATATTCACATAGTTTTTCGCATCGATGGCAGCCCATGCAAAGAGTGTCATCTACTTCTGCTATTATTAATTCTTGGTTTATAGTATCGTTAGAAAGCAAAGTTGCTGCCTTGCTAGCTGCGGCTAAAGCACTTGAAACGGAATATGGAATGTTTTTAGGACCAGCGGCGCAACCACATATGTAAATTCCCATATTTTTTGTTTCTTGAGGTTTTAAACACCCATGGATTTCCGATAAAAACCCATTTGGTCCCTTACTAAGACCCATTATATCAATTATTTCCACAGTCCCTTTAGAAGGTACCATCCCCGTTGAACAGACGATTAAATCAAAATCCATGCTAGATACTTCGTTTTCTAACGTATTATCGAAATACAACTTCATTGTTCCATCTTGATTTAGTTTAATATCTCCTGGTTTCCCTTTAATGAAAGAAATATTTTGTTCCCTTATTTTTCTATAATATTCTTCGTTATTTTTATCCGTAGTTCGAATATCAATGTAAAATATCGTAATTTCCATATTTGGATATTCTTGTTTTAAAAGTTGAGCGTTTTTTAAAGATACGCTACAACATACGGCAGAACAATATTGATTACCTCGTAAAGTTCTTGAGCCTACGCATTGAATCATGGCAACATTTGTAGGAACATTTCCATCGGAAATTCTATAAGCATGCCCTTCAGTCGGCCCAATTGGACTTAACATTCTTTCCAATTCAATTTGAGTAATTACATCGGGATAAAATCCATATTTATATTCGTTACTTTCCATTATAGGGTATTCATCCCATCCCGTGGCAATAATCACAGCACCAACTTTAATGTCATGATATTCTGGCTCTTGTTCAAAATCAATAGCTTCGGCAGGACAGGTTCTTTGACAATTCTTGCAATCGATACATACATCTTTATCAATTACGGGAAATTTCGGGACTGCTTGAGGGAAGGGAATATAAATGGCGCCTCGCTCACCAATACCTCGATTAAACTCGCTTGGTACTTTTATGGGGCATTTTGTTGTGCACAATTCACAACCAGTACATATACTCTCGTCCACATAGCGAGGATTTTTCCTGATCGTTACGCTATAATCTCCTGTAATACCACTAAACGATATTACATCACTATACGTTAATAGCGTTATATTTGGATGTTTAGAAGCATTTACCATTATAGGCGCAAGAACTCATATTCCGCAGTCATCCGTAGGGAAGATTCTATCTAGTTGAGCCATTTTACCGCCAATCGTAGCTTCCTTTTCAATTAGAAAAACTTGAGTTCCTTGATTGGCTAAATCTAAAGCTGCGTTCATTCCCGCAATTCCCGCACCTACAATTAAGCAAGCTCTTGTTATGGGGATTTCCTTGCGCGGAATATTTTCTAATTCTCGTGAGCGATTTATTCCGGCGAGAATTAATCTTTTAGCTTTTTCTGTTGCTTTTACTTTATTTTCTTGATGAACAAAGGAACAATGTTCTCGTAAGTTTACCATCTCAAAAAAATATGGACTTAATCCTGCTTCCATTAGAACAGCTCGATAGGTGGGTTCATGAATTTTTGGTGTACAAGCCGCGACAACTATACGATTCAAATCTAATTCTAAAATATCATTTTTAATAACTTGTTGACCGGGATCACTACAAGTAAAGTTATTCGTTCTTGCGATAACCACATTTGGTAAATGGTCAACAAAATCTCTAACGGCATCACAATCAACATGGGCTCCAATATTAACTCCTCATCTACATACATATACTCCTATTCTTATATCCTTGGTCTGTTCTCCAGACATTTTTAACACCCTTGTTAAATTACCACCATACTTTTTTTTTACTTTAAATAAAATCTTTAAATCTTCTTGGTTAAAGGAAATTATAGAATTAATTAATGTTTTCTAAAATTATTCTTTAAGTTTACACATTAAATAAATAAAATAAAATTTTTTATTATATTATAAAAATGTGAGAAATACTTGGAATTTAAAGAAAAACGACACGATGACCAATATGAAGAAATTCCTAGAAAACTATGATATTAAATCAAAAAAAATATATATTAATATTAAGTATTATCGAAAACAGAGAAAACTACCATAATCCTTTGAAGATTAAATGATGAAAAGTTCCTAAGAATAAGTTTTACCTCCTTACTCTCCTGAATTAAGCGAAATTGAGCAAGTTTGGTTCCTTATCAAGGAAGAAGTAGTATATAATGGTTTTTTAAATCATTTAACGAATTTAAAGGAGCATTGATAAGAGCCTTAAGGAGGGATGAGGGATTCGAATGGTGCTATAAAAAGTGTCTACAATATTGAGAAATTTATTGAGTTAGGAACATGAAAAAAAAAGATTTTTTATCGAAAAAAAATTTATCAAAATACTCTATATTATATTTAAAATAAAGAAGTCAAACAAAAAAAAGTGAATTTAAATGGGAGAGTATACACGTGTTGGAACCTCAGCATCTAAAGTAGTTGCTCTAATTGGGGCATTAATCGCAGTTAGAGATAGTATTACTTTAATATTGACTGCAGAGGTTCTATCAATCATTTTTGGGATAATAGGGATAATCCTTGCCATAATTCTATTTATTGCCATGAATATATTTGACGCAAATATTAGGAAAAATATTCCATTCGAGTGGTGGTTATTGCTTCTAGTTGGTGGTGTAATGTTAATATTTTCCATTATGCTTGGAATGTCGAATCTCTTCTTACCAGCTATCTTAATATTAATTGCTTGTCTTGTAGAGATAGTTTGCGAAAGAAAAGATTATATAGCTTCAAAAATAGTTATTCTTATTGGAAGTATATGGTCAATTATCGTTGCATTTGGCATGCTATCTTCTGGAGATGTATTAACTATCATTACGGGGGTTGTAGGCTTAACATGTGCGGTATTATTACTTCTATCGTTGTTTCCTAAACTTAGTAGTAAAATACCTTATGCGTGGTGGTTCATTTTAATACTGGGATTTATAATTTTCACCTGGATTGATATCATCGGCGGAACAATCATCATGGTGGGATGGATCCTTTTTCTAATGGCATATTAAACTTAAATCTTCTTTTTTTCTTTTTTACTTTTTTTATATGGAAAAGAACTCCATTTCCCTCGTGGTGTGGTTAAAAGTAAAATAATAATTACCACCATACTTATAATTCTCGTTAAATTAATTATTATTTAATCATTATTTTTTAACATGTCGGAACAAGAAAAAAAGATAGATCAGAAAGAAGAATTAGCAACACGATTCATGGCTCAAGAAAGCTTAGAAGGCAAACCAATGTTCATAAAAATAAAAAAAATAATTGATTCTGTTGGATTAGATATTGAAAAAGTAAAGGAAGCGTACTTACTTGAAAAAAAGAAAGAGGAGTTTGCTAATAAAATCATGTCATTAGAAGGTTTAAAAGGAGTTCCGGTATTAAATACGTTGAAAAAATTTATTGATAAATTTGGTTTTAATAAAGATGTAATCCTTCAGAAATATTTAGCCCTAAAAGAGAAAGAGGACTTCGCTAATGAAATCATGTCTGGAGAAGGTTTAAAAGGTAAATCAACAAGAATAAAAGTCATGAGGATAATGGATACTGTTGGATGGGATAAAAAGAAGATTAAAACTAGTCTTCTTAGAGCATCAATAGCATCTAGAATTCATAACGAATAGTTAGATTAGTTTGTATAAATTAATTATATGATAATTTATAATAAAATAATAAAAAATAAACCTTGTTAAGAGAGACATTTTAAAATGTTGGACATAGAGCTATTTCGAACAAATATTGAAAAGATTATTGAATCAGAAAAGCGGCGATTTAAGAATCCAATAAATGCAGAAAAGGTCTTAGAATTTGATAAAAAATGGAGAGGTGTTCTTGCACAAATTCAAGGACTAAGACAAAAACGAAATGAAATATCTTCTCAAATTGGAGAACTAAAGAAAGTTGGAAAAAATAATGAATTAGAGGAAGCTATAAAAGAATCAAAAGATATTAGAAGCAAGATTGAGGATTTAGAAAAACAAAAGGAGGAGTTTTTAGAAAAAAGAGAAAAATACCGATACATTGTTGGAAATATATTACATGAATCAGTGCCAATAGTTGAAACAGAAGAAGATAATGAAATAATTAAAGAAGTAGGTAAAAAGACCGAATTTAGCTTTAAACCCCTAAATCACGTGAAATTAATCGAAACTATTGATGGCGCAGATACGAAAAAAGCTGCTGAGGTTGTAGGTTCACGATTCTATTATCTGAAAGGAGATTTAGTATTACTTAATTTAGCTTTAATGAGATTTGCCTTAGACTTTTTGCAAAGTAAAGGTTATACTCCTATATGGACACCATTCTTTATTAAGCACGAAATTATCAAAGCGGCAGCTGAATTAGCTGACTTTGAAGAACAATTATATAAAATTCAAGATGAAGATTTATTCATGATTGCAACTTCCGAACAAACTCTAGCAGCTTATCATTACAATGAAATAATCGACTCTAAAAACTTACCAATAAAATACGCTGGAATTTCATCTTGCTTTCGAAGAGAAGCAGGATCGCACGGGAAAGATACTTTAGGCATTTTTCGAGTTCATCAATTTGAAAAAATAGAGCAATTTATTTTTTGTAAACCAGAAAATTCTTGGAAATTTCACGAAGAGCTCATAAATAATGCGGAAGAAATTTATAAAAAACTTGAACTTCCTTTTAGGATCGTAAACATAGCATCAGGAGAATTAAACGATAATGCTGCTAAAAAATACGACTTAGAAGCGTGGTTTCCCGCTTCAGAAACTTATAGAGAACTAGTGTCTTGCAGTAATTGTTTAGATTATCAAGCGAGAAAACTAAAAATAAGAATGGGAAAAGTCGGGTCTAAAGAAGAGAAAAAAATTTTACACACTTTAAATTGTACTGCAATTGCAACTGAAAGAGTTATTTGCGCGATTTTAGAAAACTACCAAACCGAAGACCATTCTGTACGAATTCCAAAAGTCTTACAAAAATATATGAATGGCAAAAAAATTATTAAAGCTAAAAAATAAAATTAAATTGAATTAGAAAAGAAAAATTATCATGGTTAAAGAAATTATTTTAGAGGACTTCGAAGATTTTTATCGTAAGGAAATTAATGCCCAGTTTTATAAGATAAGGAAAATAGTAAAAAAACAGATTTCAGTCATTCGAAACAATCTAATTGAAATAAAGGTTTGCATGGACCACTTCTTATCCGGGAAGGATAAAATTGAACAAAAATCTTTAAAATCCTTAAATTTTTTCTCTGATCGAATTAAAAAAGAAATTGATGGAATTATAATTCCTGAAGAAGAAGATATTAATTTCGATAATTTGAATAAACTCATAAATTCCATTAAAAAATTATTTAGAAATATTAACGAAATCGCAAGAAAATCGTTACCTAAATTTCAAAAAAAATTTCAACCCGAAATAAAGGAATTAAATTATATTACTCGTAAGCTGGGTAAAAAACAAGTCGCTATAGACCAATTTTTACGAAAAAAATACACTAATGTTAAGAATGCAGAAGATCTTCTTAAAAAGCTTCCGAAATTCTTTACTCTTAAAGATAATATTGAAAAAGCTAAGGCCGATTTAGAATTATTTGAAAAAGAATGCAACGAAAGAAAGAAAAATATAGAGAATTTGAATTTAGAATTAATGAAATTTGAAAAAAACGAGTCATTTAAGGAATTGGATAAAGTAAGGGATAAAGTATTCAAATTAAAGATGAAAATTAACGAAAAACTAGGGTTTAAAAAAGCAATCAAAAAACTGAAAGTAGAATTAGAAAAAGAAGCTGTTCACCTCACTAATATAGATTTAGATTATTTAAAAAAATTTTTAAAAAACCCTATTAAGACTTTAATTAAAGAGCGTAAAGATTTACCCCAATTTTCAAGCATGTTAATAC
>JAUWRB010000136.1 GCA_030610785.1 Promethearchaeota archaeon
GAAACCAGGATCCTCTTCTAAATGAGTATGAAATGAATCTATTAGTAATTTTAAATTTTTTGAACCGATCTCTTTTATTAAATCTAAAGATTCCGCTATTGTATTGTAAGAATCAATTTCAAATCTATTTATTGGCTCAAATATTAATTCTACATTTTTATTTTCAGCTAACATGCAACATTCTTTAAGGGACGATATAATATTTAATTTTTCTTTCTTTAAACTACTCTCGTGGTTAAATCGACCTCTAATTAACCCTATTACAACTTTTGACCTTACTTCTCTAGCAAAATCTATATATTTATCAATCCTTTCAATTGCTTTTTTCCGTATTTTTTCCTCAAGATGACCAAAAGAATAACCAAAACGAATATACGTGCTCCCAGTGCCTAAAGCTGAAATTTCCATCCCATGAGATTCCTTAACTTCGACGATTTTTTTTACATCTATCTTTTCTGGTTCTAATAAGCTTAATTCAATGCCATCATAATTAAGGGTTTTTAATAAATCACACAACGAACTAAACTTCTTAATTACTTCTTCTTGATTGCTTTTTGATTCGTTTAAACTAGCGACTATACTTAATTTCATTATAATCTAATTATATCAATAAATTAAAAAACTTAACATATATGCAAAATTAAAATAATTAATAATTATAATAACAAATAATTTTTAGAAGTGAAATCAATAAGATGAGTAAATGGAATTTACCACCTAAGGGTGGACACATGGATATTCCAGATGGCATTTATCTTCAAACCATGTCAATTACTGAAATAAACGAGAGATTAAAAAAAAATGACGTCATAATAGTACCAATCGGATCAACAGAAAATCACGGACCTGCAGCTTGCATAGGGGAAGACACATTTTTAGTGACAAGAATGGCAGAATTAGTGGCCCAAGAAACGGGATGTACGGTGGCTCAGCCTATTTGGTATGGAAGTCATCCATACCACCACCTTGGCATGCCCGGGTCTATAATCGTTCCTGAAATAATATTTAAAGGCATGTTAAGGGCTGTAATTGCTGGACTATGGAACATGGGTTTTAGAAAACAAATTTTATTAAATGGACATGGCCAAGAATATGTAATTCCATCTGCAATTCACGAATGGGCTAAAATTTATCAACTACCGGCTGTATTGTGTAATGTTAATTGGTATCACGCAATTCCAGAACATTGCATGGATAAAGAACATGGTGGACCGTTTGAAACACCTTTTATCCACGCAGATGAAGCAGAAACCTCCTTTTCTATGACATTATTCCCCGAAATGATAAATGTTGATAAAGCAGCCGATAATAAACCGATCGGCTGGATGCCAGAAGGTCATGTGGATAAGGCAGGAAATATATATCAAAAACCAATTAGATGGTACGGTCAAGTAGGTTTTGGCCCAATAGAAGTGTCTGCTTACCCAGAGGGAAATGTTGGTTATCCGAGTAAAGCCACGTTCGAAAAAGGAAAACCTGGAATGGAAGCCTTTCTTGATTATTTAGAAAAACTAGTCAACGATATAATAAAAACATTCCCTCCTGGAAAATTGCCTCCAGTAGAAGGAATTACTCAAAGAGACCCAAAAGAAATCGAACAATACATTAAAGGACCATTAAATGGCGGAAAAAGCATCTATGAATTAAGATATCCGCCTTAAAAAATCTCTTTTTTTTATTTTTTTTATTTTTATATATCATAAATAATTAAATGTTATATTTTTTTTATAGATAAGAATAAACACATATATTTCAATAATAAAATTTAAAATATTTTTAAAATTGACAATTTATTTTATTACAAATAGCTTAACATTTAGTCTAATAAATATAAAGAAAGAAAAAATAAAACATTATAAAAAAAAAGTAATTTATTCTAAATTTGCTCCACAATAGGCGCAAAATTGCGCACCTTCTCTATTTACGGGTGTTCCGCAATTTGGACAATATTCAGTTTTTTCTTGAGCAGGAGTTTTTTCTTGTACCTTTATCGGTTTCATTTGACCTGTTTTACTTGAAAATTTTCCCCTTAGCTCTCCGCGAGCTTTTAAATCTAAAATAATTGCTTGCACGTCTTTTCGACTGATTTTTGTTCTTTCAATTATCTCCTCAATGGAAGCGTTTGGATTTTGTTCAAATTCGTATTTTATCACATTTCTTAATTTATCCCTGTTAGTCACCGCACGTATTTGACTTATTAAAATTGAAATTCCTATTACAAGACAAATAATCCCCCACCAAGAAAAGAAATGCCAAGGAATTAAACTAGTTATTCCCCAATATATAAATGCTCCTGCGATTATTAAACAACATATTGATACTCCTTCCGAGTAAGAATCTTTTTCGTATTTCATTGCTTTTTCCTCATCTTATTTAATTTTTATAACCTAACGAGTATTGTTAATTAATAATTAGTAAAATGTTTATAAATATTTTATAGAGTCCAATTTTTATAGATTATTTTTTCATGTTATTATTTTTAAAATGAATCGATTTTTTATAATTTTTCGAGAATTTTATCATTATTTAGAAATATCAAGAGAAAATTCCGTAAACCCTCCCTCAATCTTTTTAAGAGTTAATTTATACCCGGATTTATCTATTATATGTAGCATTGATCGATTTTCTAATAAAATTGTGCACCAAAAAGATTTATAATTTAATTCTCGACCAATTAAAACGAGATAATTTAATAAAAATTTTGTTATTCCTAATCCACGCCACTTTTTATGGACTATAAAGGCAATTTCCGCTACTGATGGCTGATTAGTCTTAAAAATAGCACCTAATGCAATTATTTTCTTTTGTCCATATTCGCCAATTAATATCATATCTGAGTTATAATCTATATTAACCATGGGTTGGATTTTCTTATGACGAAAATCACGGACAGGCGTGAAGAACCTATAATATCTATCTTGCTCGTCTAAAGAATAATGAAGTTCTTGAAGTTTTCTTTCGTCAGTAGGCATTACGGGTCTAATTTTGATAATTTTTTCATTTTTTAACTTGAGCATTGTCTCGTATTTATCTGGGTAAATGCTTATTCTTCCATCTATTGATTTTGGTAATTTTTGGTCAGAATACACGTAATTCCATTTTTTAGCTTGTTCTAATAATTCTTCTCGAAAATCGGGATGTGCTATATTTATCAGTTGAATAACTCTTTCACGGATGCTCTTCCCGTAGAGATATGCAATACCCCATTCGGTTACAACATATCTCGTATCTCCTCGAGTAATAACCACTCCCGACCCTGGTTGGAGATAAGGGACAATTCTAGATACGACCGTTCCGTCTTTTAAAGTGGCTGTACTAGGTAATACAATTATAGGTTTTCCTTCTTTAGCCCGACCCGCACCCCTCACAAAATCAACTTGACCACCGATGCCACTATAAAATTGATGTCCTAAGGAATCTGCGTTAACTTGACCCGTTAAATCTACCGTAAGAGCTGCGTTTATTGCCACTTGTCTTTTATTTTGAGATATAATAAAAGGATCGTTACAATAATCACAAGGATGGAATTCTATCATCGGATTATTATCTACAAAATCGTATAGTCGTTGCGAGCCCATTACAAAGGAACAAATAATTTTACCTTCATGTAATGTTTTTTTCCTACAAGTTACTACTCCATTTTCAACAAGATCGACAATTCCATCTGAAAAAACTTCGCTATGCACTCCAAGATCCTTTTTATTACCCAATTCTGCACAAACCGCGTTAGGAATTTGACCAATTCCCATCTGGATTGTAGATTCGTCTTCTATCAAAGAAGAAACATGTTTGGCGATTTTAATAGAAATTTCATCGGGAGGATCGTAATGGAATTCGATAATATCGTGATTAGAAATAACAAACGCGTCGATAGAGTCCATGTGAATGAAAGAATTACCTAATGTACGCGGCATTTTAGGATTTATCGCAGCAACAACATGATCGGCTGCTTCAGCAATTGATTTTACTATATCAACATTAATACCATAACTACAAAAACCGTATTTATCTGGTGGACTAACTTGGATGAGTACTGTATCTAAATGCATTCGACCGAGTTTAAATAACCAAGGTATTTCCGATAGAAGCATTGGTGTATAATCCGCTTGGCCAACTTTAATGTATTTACGAAGCGATTTTCCGATAAAAAATGCGTTGTGTCGGAAGAGATCTTCAAGCCCTCCAGCAGTTTCATAATAGTCAAGGTCGCTCAGACTAAGAAAATGTAATATTTCTACATCTGGAAGTTCAGCCCCTAATTCAATTAGTTTTTTCGTTAAATCTATTGGCTCAGAACAGCCTGAATCTATAAAGATCCGATCTCCGGGCTTTATAAATTGCGTGATTGCATTTTTAAGGGAAACTTGCTTATAACCATGCTTATCTAATAGAAAATGGAGATCTTTATTATCATATCTTGACATTTAATCGCATAACCTAAAAATTCATTACACATTAAGTTTTAAATAAGAAAGGAATAAATAATTTTGTAAACGCAAAACAAGAATTTAAATAGATTTTAGAAATTGTCTTTTAAAGTCTAAAAAATATAGCTTCTTCTCATTAAAATAACGATGAATTAAAAAAAAAATAGTATTTAATGATTTTATTTTGCTTTCCAAATTGCGATAATGTGAGTTATAAAAATATGAGTGAGACAATCGTCTTTTTTTAACGTTAAAACATCATCAGCGCACGCAATAACCTTTCCGGAAAAATTAGAAGGCGGTCCACAATATACATCTACTTCCTTATTTATGTAATGTTCAGAAATAAATTTTCCCATCATGATGATTTCCCTCGGGTTCTTTTTTTTAAATTTAATTTTAGTTTTAATAAAAAGAACAAAACTAATTATTTAAATATTTAGCTCCGAAAGCTTATTAGACCAAATTATCCTAGAATAAGTTATCCTAAACTAAAAGAAATTTATACAAATCGTTTTAGGCAAGATTATATTGCTTGGATTAATATGAACATTTGTCTTTAAAATTAGATTAAAAAAATTTTCGATAAAGAATTTATAGAGTTTTTTTCGTTTGAACAATGCGATGAGTTCCCTAATTATTCGAGGAAGTAATTAAATCAACAACGCGATTTATGTATTTTCCTTTTTGAATTTTACAGATACGGGCAACCTTTTTGTAATTAAAAGATTCTGCCAAAGCGTCAAGATAAGAGATGTTATATAAAATGGAAATATTATCATTATTTCTCATGAAAAGTTTGTCCATTTCCTTTTGGATTTGATCGTCACTAAGAATATTTCTTTTTTTTTTAATTCGCTTGTTAATCTCGTCAATAGAATTGTTAAAATGAAGGTTTCTTATGTTAGATATAAGAGAATTTAAAACTAAAGTGTATAAAATCACATTATCGTAATTATCTATATCGTCTCTTAAAATCTTTAACTTGGCTTCTAATTCTTCGTGAATTTGTTTTATTTTTTCTTCAGTTAATCCCTTGATTTTTTTAAATTTTAGTAAGAATTTGAAATAATCACTTCTCAAGAAAAAATTCATGTTTTCGTTAAATAAATTCTTGAATTTTTGAATAATTTCGCCTGATTTCCTAATTTTAATTGAAACTTCAGGAGTCCTGCCAATAATAATATCGGATCCGGGGTAATAGAATTGTTGGTTGACAAGATTATCGGTGGCGTTGTGTAATCGCTTTAACTCTATGCTCATTGTTAAAACAAGCGTAATAATTTTTTTTTTTTTTTAATTTGTTTTTATAATAATAAGAATCCCCTTTATTATTATTATGCCTTTTTTATTAACTATTCCTCATTTAAAATTTTATAATAAGGATTTTAAAAGATTAACTTTATAGTTTCATAACTATTTACTCATAATGGATTTCCCCTTGATATAATTTTAGAAAAATAAATTAAAGTTAATATAATTAAAGAAGTATTAATTAAAGGAAAATAATATTACAAAATTCAAAATTTATATTAAGGAAGATATCAATTTATATTTGTAATAAATATAAATCTATGACAGAAGAGAAGATACCGTGCGAAAAGCATAAGAAATTTAATTACTATTGTAAAGATTGTCAAGCAATAAATAGAGAATTAGATTCAAGAAAGCACGAAGAACCGCCAAGAAACGGGAGATATAGATATATACCTCATGGGGTTCGAAATAATTTAAAAAAATATATTTGGTATGTTATTGTAATAATTGTTACAATTACATTGTTATCAATTTTTTGGATTTTTCCTTCTTGGACGGCAGATATTAATCTTCAAATCCAATTATATTTTAATAAAGCAGATGCGAATTTTAGAGATATTTATTTCTTAAATCTTTGGTCAGGTAATTTCTTTTTTAATAAAACAGCTTTAATTTTTGCGATTATTGGATGTATTATCATGAGTATTCCACCCAGTAAGTCTATACTGACCATTCTTGGCTCTCATCTTAGTATAGGAAAACCTTCAAGGGTAAAGGCATTAATTATATGGTGGACTATCGGGTTTGTTTTATTCTTTTTAATAGGTCAAGCAATTGCCGTTGATGGAAAATTCCCTTGGGTAATGTACTTATTAGAAAATGGCATGATTGAAGTTTCAGCAAGTATCATGGGTGATGCCTTCAATGTATTAACAAATATAAATAATATAGATTTCATGACTATTTTTATATATTCAAGTTTAATTTTACCTATTATTAGTTTTATCTTTGGAGTCCTCATATTTAGATCTTTTCTTAACATTGTTAATTATTATTACGTGCATAGGAACGATTATTATATTTTATCAAATTTATTATTAATTATCGGCTGGTCTTTTGGGATTGGTTTCTTTTCACTACCTACTTTATCTCTTAGTGGCCTTCAGTTAATACAAATGTGGGCAGTTCCTCTTGGATTTATTAGTTTTCCAATCTTAAGCCTCATAATATTTCTTTTTGGTCGAAAAATAATAAAAAAAGGAGGAGTAAATTCTAGGTCGCTTAATAGGTCGCTTATTACGACTGAACTGAAAAAAGTTATTGTAATGGGTCTGGTAGTTTTGATTCTCATATTAACACCTTTAATTGTTAGTGTTGGTACATGGATGAATTTAAGTAACACGGCTGTTTGGACAGAAAATCAATGGGATAAATTATATGAAAGAGAAGTAGATTGGAGTCGAACTTGTGCGGGATTAGACATGTTTGAAGAACGACCAAGTGAAGAGTTTTATAAATCATCCAAACCCAGCGATCTTGGCATGATATCACACATAAGACAATATGATCAAAGTTATGCAGTTCAATTTTTAGCAGCAAAAATCGGTTCTACTTATGAAGGATTAGCAGATTCCGACATAGTATATATAAATAATAAGGAATATTGGATTGCGCCAAAAACTATCAGGTTTTTAGAAATTTCGGGAGATGATGTTCAAACAAGTACGGAATTATACGATCATGTTGAAGGTTTTTTAGCAATGGATACATATTCGGGAGAATTGATTGATATAAATTCGGAATTTAATATTGACAAGAATTATCCTATTTTTTTTGGAGAACACGAAAGTGAAAGATTTCTTATTCATCAATATGGATATTCCGATACAAGATTAGAAGGTGCTTTCGATTCAGATGTTCTATTAGGAACCGAATGGTCTAAAGGCATTGATAATAACTTATTCATTTATGAAGGTACCCCCGATGGAACGCTTACTGGTATTGAATCTTATTGGAAAGATATAAATCTAGGGTTAATGGCTTACGCTCTTCAAGAAGGTGAGCATCCATATTTAATTAATCGGAACGTAAAGACTAGAGTAGAAAGCATTCTTCTACCTCAATTAAGGATAGATAACGATCCATATCTGGTTATTGATATTGTTAACGGAAAGTTGTTTTACGCTGTCAGCATATATACTTATATCCACATTGGTTCATATTCGAAATTTCCCATTTTAAGATTTTTAGGCGTATGTTTGGTCGATGTAAAGGATGGTGACATGACATTTTACGAAAATCCCGCATTAAAGAAGAATAGTGATCCAACATATCCTATTTGGAAAATATATTCATCTAAATATAGTTGGAAAACCACTCCAAGCTGGTTAAAGGAACAAATAAGGTATCCTGAAGATTTATTTGAATTACAATTAGAGGCAAATTATCTTTATCACGTTCAAGATTCTACAACTTGGAAAAGAGAAGATGACTTTCATAAAAGACCGGAAGATGGTGATTTATATTACATTGAAACGGATTTAGGGGATGGGATTGAATATGTTGGAGTTGATTTGGTTGAATATATCGGCCAAGAAGCAAAAACATTGGCAGGAATGTATGTAATTAGACACGGAGACCATCTCGGAGAAGCAATATTCTATCATACTCGTGATTCAACTGAAAATTTAATTGGTCCAAAAACAGCAAGAGATACTTATGAATCAGAAGCAACTCAAGAAATTTCTTTAATTGCTGATTATAGACATGGAAATACCTTATTATATCCAATTGCAGGGTCATTATACTATTATATCCCAACATATAGTACTGCTGGTGATTTACAGCAATTAAAGTTATCAGGTTTTGTTGAGGCATTTACAAGGAAAGTAGGGTATGGAGAAGAGGCATTAGATGCATACAACGATTTAGATATTGAAGTAACCGACCCTCCAGGAGAATTCACTTTATCTTCTAACGCTGAATCTCCTGAAAGCGATGGGATTTTTAATTTGACTTGGACCGCTTCTGGATATGCTGATAGCTATTCAATCTATAGTTACGATAGCGCAATCACGGAAATTAATAATAGTCTCACGCTCGAAGCTAAAGATATATCTGTCTTAACGCATGAAATCTCCGAATTTAACAATGGAACTTATTATTATATAGTGGAGGCAACTAATGAATATGGGAATAGTACATCAAATTATATTAATGCAACAGTAAAAATTCCGCACACAATGTCATACCAATTCG
>JAUWRB010000040.1 GCA_030610785.1 Promethearchaeota archaeon
GGGAGAGCTCTACACCAAGGAAATTAAATGTGTCTCGAGCAATCCTCCGAGTAGGCATTAATCTTAATACTTCTTCTTCAAAACCGAATCTTTTTGTAATCGCTGTAATAATGCTCGTTTTTCCTGCATTATTTAATCCCAAAAAGGCTATTTTTCTAACCGCAAGCTCACCTTTCGAATTTTTAAATTATAGAAATAAATCTAATTACTTGTTGAATAAAATAACTATTATAAGATATTCATAATGTTAGAAATTAATAAATAATTATATTTTGTAAAAAAGATATTTTAATTTATAAATTTAGAGCTAATCATTAAAATTCAAAAAATCAACCTCCTGAAAGAGGATAAGAAAGATAAAGCTCATCTCCGTTATTTAGTCTTGTTTTATAATTCTTCAAGGATTTAATATTTCTACCATTTAGTAAAATAATCATTTGTTCGTTTAATTTTTTCTTATTTCTACTCAATATGTTATCGTCAAATTTTTCTTTGTATTGTTCGAGAAATTGGGAGATAATATCGCCAACATTCTTACCTTCGTATTCTATAGATTTCTTTTTTACTTTTAAATAAAATATATTTAATAAATTAAGTTTAACTTTAATCATGAGTATATCGTCCATTCAAATTATATTTTCTTTTAAATTTAAATTCTAATATAAGATAAATGAAAATTTCTTGAATTGATTAATAATTTCAAGGTCTCAATTGTCACTTGCCTTTTTTTAAAAGTTATAATATATCCCTACGAAATTATTTTTATTTCTTTTATACTAATCAAGCTCTCTTCAATTAGATGTTTTAAATTTAGCGATTTATATATCTTTTTCAATTCTTCAATGTTTATTTCTTGATTTTTAGGTTTAAATCTACAATAATTAATAGTATTTAAATTGCTTGAAATTTTGAGAAGAAATTGTTCGATTTTTTTTGAATTTAACCCTATTAATGGCGTAAAAATGGGATTTTCGGAAAACATGAAATTAAGGGCAATTGATTCCAAATCAATCTCATCGGGACACGATGTTAAAAGGTTTAAGTTAGCACCATCGGAAATTGCTCTTATCTTTTCAAATCCTTCGATTTTTAATTCTTTAAGGATTTTTGACAATATTTCAAATCTTATAAGTCTGCAAATAGCACAAAAATATTTTTGTTCTTTTAGTTCTTGCGATAATTGGCCCAAAATTTTGAATAAATCAACTTTTAAAGCATTAAATTTAAAATATGGCGTATAATTTACAAGTTCTTTCCAATTTAATAACCTAACATTAAAAGAATTATCTTCTTCCAATAAATTAAATAAAATAGGATAAATATCACACCCCCTTTTCATTAACATGAATCCTGAAAGCAAGTCGGTTAATCTTCCTACATCCATTATTAATATTTTTTTACGTTTTTCAATGGGTAGTCCGCCCCATTTACTTTTCACGATATCCGTAAAAATATATGAGAAATCACCTCTAATCTCAATGTAGATTTTTTTTTGGGGGGATGTTAAATCAACTTTTAAGCATAAATCTGTAAAGTAATCCAGTATCGCTTGACCTACTTTTGTAGCTACCTCAATAGAGCTATACTCGTGTTTTCCTGACCTTTTGACCCTAAGAGCAAATGTATCACCCTTCTGTAATATTATTTCTCCAATTATAATTGCTTTTTTTATAATATTATTAAGTTTACACGATGTCCTTAAAGCAGGACTAAAAGAATATATTCCAAATACATTTCTTAAAACATCTACAGCTTTAGGAATATCTTCATTGTTAAAAAAAAAAAAAATCCTTGCAGAATCTTGACTAAGCTGATATTTATGAACTAAAATTTCCGAACGAATTAACATGTTTTTAACGTTATTCATTAGGATTTTTAACATTCTTATTTTTACTTTTTTCGATTTGAGCCAAATCTCTCCCGAATATCTTATAAGAATCACGTTATAATGCTTGAAATGAGTTAAATCATTCATTTTTACTTCGCTTTTATTCATATTTTAAGGTAGAATCCCGATCTAATATTATCTTTTCATATATCTCTTTTTAACTTTGCAGGATGCCCAATATATATTGAATCTTTTTCTAATACTTGGTTTGGATTTGTGTATGAATGCGCGGAGAGTTTCGCACCCTCCTTCATAATTGTTCCATGCATCAGCGAACAGTGAGCTCCTATAATCACGCCATTTCCTATAACAATTCTCTTTAAAATGAACCTCTCTTGCTCTATTCCGAAAGTTAAAATAGTACTTCCCATTCCTAAAATCACGTTCTTGCCAATTTTAACGAATTCTGAAGAAATCCAAGTGTTATCGCAAATAACTTTTTTTCCAATTTTTGTACCTAAAAACCTTAGAGTAAAACGATTCTTAAACCAAGGAAAAGGATTTGAAGCGTTAACGAATAGCGGCCATTTTTTGGCTATATTTCGCAAATTCCAATAAAAATAATCCTTGTCTTTAATATCTCGTTTAAAAGTACCTTCTCTCGGAGGGTGAATCATTTTAATTATTGTCAAAAATAAGACTGAAAAAAAAATTGCACTAAATTGGAGAATGTAAATTAAAGCCAAAATATTAAAAGGAAAAAATAAAAAGAACATCCAATACAAGCCCTCTTTCCAAAAAAAAACAAAATATAAATATTCAAATAGAGAACAAGGAATAAAACTAAGAATAATTATCGTAAAATAAATAACGATGTATTTATTTCGAATTCGTTCGTCTATAGGGGTTGGAGAATCGCCCTTTAAACTAGCTGGAGAAAACATCTATTTATTTTCCCCTCCTTTTTCAATATTAATTTTTGAATGTTGACCATCAAAAACCTTACTTTTTTTTATTTTTTCCGCTTTTAATTGAGATTCTTCTAAAGATTGAATTGGAAAAGTCTTATCTACTGGAGTTCCAACATGGATCAATTCGCTTTTTAATTCTTGACAAACCCAGGTGTAACTATTTGCTCCCAATATTGCCCCGTCTTGCATGATGGTTCCGGGACTTATTATTGTTTGCGGACCAATAATGCAATTTGTACCTATACTTACTTTCTTTATTAATACTTTATCTTGATAAATAAGATGCGAAAAAATACAAATATGCAACGAAGTCATCGTAAAATCCCCTATCTCAATAAATTCTGGATCAATATAACCCTCGTAAATTACCACATTTTTTCCAATACGAATGCCAAAAAACCTGAATACCACAATATCTGCCCAAGGCAACGGTATTGCCCTTGCTAACCAAATTGGAAAGTAAGCCGTCCAAAATCTTCTATGCATGTATTTCCAATCTTTACTTCCCTTTTTAAAAACACCCTCCTGCGGAGGATGTAACCAATTTAAAACCTTAAATATACCCGCTGAAAATAAAATAATCGAAAAAGCAAATAACAAAATATTAGCGTAGAGACTCATGGGCAATAATAGCCATTCGTACCATTCCCCTCTAGGTTCCATCAAAAAGAATTGATTTCCTGTAAGAAGAAAATATAAATGATTACTAAACCATAGATTAATTAAAACTAAAATAATACCCCCAATGAAAAATTGAAAGAGAATAATCACAGTAAATGGAGTTTTATATACTCCCGATGTTGATAAAAATTCAACTTTAAATTTTGATTCGTAGTTTTTCTCCATTTTACAATAATCATTTCAATTATGGTTTGAATATAATATTATTTCGTTAATAAATAAATATATTTTACATTTTTGGAAATTTAAAGAATAATAATTTAAATATTTAAAATCTTATTAATGGAATAAGTTAAAAATATTCTCTATTTTATATATATAATAAAATAAAAAATCACTTCAAATTATAAAAAATAAACATGATTCAAAGGTGAACTATTATAAGTATAGATTGGGCTAAAGCAGAACAAAAACCTGAATCTTCTCAAAAAGTACAGGGCAGAATTTTATTAGATCTTAGAGCAAAAGTTAACGATTTAGAAAAAGAATTAGCAGAAACAAAAAGTGAATTCAATCAATCGAGGCAAGATCTCGATTCCACTACTGAAGAATTAATACAAACCAAGACTGATCTCGACCAAACCAAGACTGATCTCGACCAAACCAAATCTGATCTCGACCAAACCAAATCTGAACTCGACCAAACCAAATCTGAAAAAGATGAGACAATAAGTAATTTAAAAATAGAAAATGAAAACTTTAATTCTAAAATTGAAGAATTAGAAGAGAATTTAAAGAATTTAGCAAGTATTTCTTCAGAATTAGAAACTGAAAAAGAAAAAACATCCGAATTAGAACGAAAATTAGTAGATGCAGAGAGCGCTATGCCTTTAAAAGACGAAGAAATAAATAAATTAAAATCTGAAATTCAAGATTTAAATAACAAAATCAACGCATCTAAAGAAGAAAGCACAAATTTTAGCTCTCAAATCGAAGATTTAAATAATATAATTTCGCAAAAAGAAACTGAGATTCAAGAACTAAAAAATAACTTGGAAGAAAAAGAACAATTAATGCGTGAAACAAGTGCAAATCTTGAAAAAACCAAATCTGACTTAGACGAATTAAAAATTCCTGAAATTGATGCAGGGAGTTATAGTTCTGAAGAACGAATAACTTGTCCAATGTGTAGCGCTGTTGGAAGCAACATCAAACAAGTTGAGGATAAAACTAAGGTTTTAAGTTATATTGGGCATATTCCGATGTATGCAAAAAAAAACATTTGTAAAAAATGTGGCTACGAATTCTAAAATTAGCTGAATAATAACTTTATAATTTTTATTTTTCTATTATTTTATTTTAACTTCACAATTTTATTTTAATTATAATTTAATAAATATTAATTTTGGAGTTTTAAATTTTCCAAATTTTAAAATATGTTGGCATTCTTAATTAAAATTATGAGTAATAAAAAATTTATAGGAACTCTATCGCAAAAAGAGATTTTAAAATTATACTCAAAACATGTCAATGCACCAAAAGTACGCATTTTTAAAGGAATGGGCTTCGGCGTGATCCCCGGAGAGAGAAAAGGAATATATTTTAAAACATTAGCAGGATCAAGACCATCAGACCCTCCGCTGGAAATGATTAATTGTCGTTCTAGTGGCGGTGTATTTAATTTAGGGCATTGTAATCCAAGAATTATTCAAGTACTTAAGGATGCTTTAGATGGAGGTTTAGATATTGGAGATCACATGTTATTATCTGAGCAACGAGCCCTTTTAGGTAAAAAATTGGCTGAATTAATGCCCGGCGATATAAGCAGGACTACTTTTGGAGTTAGCGGCGGAGAAGCTATAGATACTGCCATTAAATTTTCAAGAGCTTATACTAAAAGGAAGGGGTGCATTTCTGCTATAAGAGGCTATCACGGTCATACGGGTTTTGCATTATTAGCTGGAGATAAAGAATTTAAAGACCCTTTTTTATGGAATAATCCTGATTTTGTACAAGTTCCATTTGGAGATGCGGACGCTATGCGAAAAGCAGTCACGGAAGAGATATCTTGCGTCATTTTAGAAACCATTCCGGCTACTGGTGGTGTGTTAATTGCTCCTGAAGGTTATTTTCCAGCAGTTCGAGAGATTTGCGATGAGAAAGGAGTAATGATGATAATGGACGAGGTTCAAGCAGGTCTTGGACGGACAGGCGAATTTTGGGCTATTCATGGAGGAATGTATCCAAACGAAAAAGTCGTACCTGATTTTATAGTTTGTGGAAAGGGCATGAGTTCTGGAATTTATCCTTTATCAACTTGTAGCTATAAACCTTTTATTGAAAAAGAAATATTTAAGGAGGACCCATTTATTCACATTTCTACAACGGGAGGTTCAGATCTAGGGTGTGCTGTTGCTAGTGAAATGTTAGATATTCAGTCTGATCCAAAATTTTTAGCTCACGTAAGAGAGATGGGCAAAATATTTGGAAAAGGTTTAGAAGCTATTGCCGCAGAAAACTCTGAATTAATTAAAGAAGTAAGGGGCCGTGGTTTAATGTGGGGTGTTGAATTTTTTGCTGAGAGTTATTGTCAATTTGGCATGATATCAATTATAAAGGAAGGTGTTCTACAAAATTATTGTGGTAACAAAAAGGATACGCTCATAATCATGCCACCTTTAATCGTACAAAAAGAAGAAATTGAGGATATTATCAACAGAATTCGTAAAGGCATCTTAAATTTAAGAAAAATTAAAAAATAATTATTTCTTTTTCAGTTTAATTTTTATATTTTCTATATGCATGAATCTTTTTTTTCTTGATTAATTAATGTAATTAGGAATTACATCTTCAAGGTGTAATTATATCCAATTTATAATTTTTTTAAAATCTTTTTTTTGGCTATAAACAAAGTATAGAAGTTAATCAGAATAATGAAATAATAAAAAAAAAAATTTAAGATTTCTTTTTAACACTAATTTTTCCCTCGTGAATTTTTCTAACTTCCTCTTTTACCTTAATTAATCTCTCTCCGTCCAAGGGGTATTTATAAATTGCTAATATTCCAATTCCTAAGGCTATCGCAGGAAAAATGACTATTAACGCTCTTAAGCCAAATATTATTTCTTCTGTAATTACATCCGGTTCAAAGACGGCCCATCCAACGCTCGTAAAAACAGAACTTATAGCTAAGAAGACAAGTACTGTCGTCATTCGTAAAAAGAGCGCGTTTACTCCGTAATATGCCGCTTCTCTACGCATACCGGTTTCAACCTCGTCTTCGTCAATAATATCCGCTACTACTAGATCTATAATGTATAGCGAGCCCGATAATCCAATTCCCATCAGAAAAAACACAATCATTCCACTAATAAAATCATTGATAATCATTAAAGGTAAAAGTGTCAAGATCCAAATTGACATTGATAAGATCCACGCTTTTTTATTCCCCATTTTTCGAACTAAAGGCTTCCATAGTATGGTAATGAAAAGAGCTGCAGAAATAAAGGCAAATCCTAGCAATAATGATATTAATAGAGAGTCTTGAAGACCTAATACGAACTTACCGTAAAGAGGAATAATTATAGGAAGCATCCCAAAAACGAACCAGTTTGCAATTTCTGCAGGAATATACCACCTGAACGATTTACTCTTAACGCACATTTTAATAGAATCGACGAAGCTGGGCGCATTTTTATAATCCTCTTGAAATTCAGTTTTCTCTTTTGGTCCAAATTTTAAGAATATTAATCCACATGCAATAATTATTATCAAACAAACTATACCGAAAATTTGATATTGTCCTAGAGAATTTGGGTCAGAATAATCCGTGATAAATAAACTTGGCAAAATAAAAGCTACAATTAATCCAATTATGGAAAAAATTTGTCTAATATTGTTTGCTTTAATTCTTTCCTCGCTAGTAAGAAATACTTCTGGAAATAAGGATGTCACATTTAAAGAATACATCGTATAGAATAGTTCAAAAACGATTATAACTATTAAAAAGTATATAAAATTAGTAATTTCATCAGTTAATCCAAAAGCTATGGGAGGCGAAAAAATAAATAGCATGATTATGGCTAAAGGAACTAATGCAACCATTATATATGGAAATCTCCGGCCCCATTTAGTGTGCGTTCTATCTGATAAATATCCTAACATTGGGTCGTTTAGACTATTCCAAATTGACCAAATAATGAATCCTATTGATATTAATACAACATTTATTCCGACTACGGCATAATAGAATGTGAATACTAAAAAAGTAAAAGTTTGATACGCTGTTAAGTCCGCTAATTGACCAAAACTGAAAAATACTGCCTTTTTACTCGTTTTATTTTCTTTATTCTTCATTATACTTCAAGTTAAAATTTTATTATTAATTAAATAATTAATTTGTAAGTAAAATTAAACTCTTATCTAAATAAATGTTTTTAAAAAAATCTTGTTAATAAAAAACCTTTGCTAAAATAAGATGTAATAAAAAAAAAATTATAATAGTAGTTCAATTCTCATATTTTTTAACTGAAAAGTCGCAAATTAGAACGATTTCTCTCTATTTTTAATAATTGAGAATTAAAAAAAAAAAAGATTTATTATTAATATAAACAATACTCAATTTACGACTTTACTTGAAGTATTTTATTGCCAAAAGAATGTCGTTCCGAGTTATTTTCTTTCGCTTTGAATGTTTCGTCAAAGTTAAAGCTACTTTTGTTAATTTTTCCGCACTTGATCCCATCCAATCGACTAACTCGTCAACTGCATCTCGAGCTACGATTAAGGCACCATTGTGCTTCATGAGCCTTCTGATTGGGCTCCATGAAATATAGTCTCTACCAGCCATTTTTTATTCCTCCAATATTTTCTTTTTATTTTTACTTTTTTTTAAAGAGTTTATTATTTAATAGTATAACATTTAACATATTTAAAGATTAAGGTTCAAACTTAATTTTATGATGAAAAAAATCGAAAAAATTAAACGACAAAATTCGGATCATCTTAAAAGATCAATCTCGTAAAAGTTAAAAATCTTTTAAGGAGACTCAATTTTCATTAAGGTTTGCTATTTTTGAACTTGATAACTTTTATATTTTCTGCAAATTAATCCATATCATCGAATATTTTTAAAAAATAAAAAATTTGATCAAATTCTGAGACGCTAAGTTGTGAATTTTTATGGTATTTTCAAGTTAATAATTCGTGATTTTTTTCAATAATTTTTGAAAAAAAATTTCAACTCTGTGCCGAGTGGTGTAATGTAGAGAAATGTTATGTGATCTAACCTATTTTCGATTCCTTGAACATTTCTTGTTTTTATCCCTACGAGAAAAGAGAGACTATTACGATAGGTGGTTTCCTTACTCTAAAATATTTAAAGAATAACTCTAAGAGGAGAAAGAATAGTAGAAGAGAATTTTTCAAATAATTCAGCCATATACTTGCGATAAAATTCTAAAAAACCTTTGCTTAAAAAATTAAAATAAGATGTAATAAAAAAAAAATAAATTATTTTTTAAGTTTTTTTTTTTGTTCGTGCATTTTTTCTCGTTCTTCTCGTACTTTAAGTAATCTATCTCCGTCCAAGGGGTATTTATAAATTGCTAATATTCCAATTCCTAAGGCAATTGCTGGAAAAATTGACATTAAACTTTTAAGCCCAAAAATAACCTCTGGTGTTATATTGTTAGGGTCGTACTTCGGCCAATTAGATATGATAAAAACATTACCTATTACTAAAAACACTAATATTGTAGATAAATGCATGAGGAACATGTTTACTCCATAATACGCTCCTTCTCTACGAATGCCAGTGTTAACCTCGTCTTCGTCAACAATATCAGATATAATAATATCGATAATGTATAGCGAGCCCGATAATCCAAGTCCCATCAGAAAGAACATGATAAATCCAAGTATCATATCATCGATAAACAACAAGAGCAAAAGTATTATAACCCATATTGACATCGAAGCTAACCACGATTTTCTAGGTCCTATTTTTTGAACTAATGGTTTCCAAACTACAGTCATGAATATTGCTGCCGATATAAATGCACCTCCCAATAATAAGGAGAGTAATAATGTATCCGTTATGCCTAAAACAAATTTTCCGTAAAGCGGAACGATGGCAGGTAACATTCCAAACACGAACCAATTTGCAATTTCTGCAGGAATATACCACCTGAATGACTTACTCTTTAGACAAGTTTTGAAAGACTCGACGAAGCCCGGCGTATTTTTATAATCCTCTTGAAATTCTGATTTTTCTCTGGGGGAAAATTTTAAGAAAAGGAGTCCTGGGATAATTATTATTATTAGAACAACAATTCCAAACATCTGATATTCTCCGAGAGAATTTGGGTCAGAATAATCCGTGATAAATAACCCTGGTAAAACGAACGCCATGATTAACCCAACAATCGCAAATGCTTGCCTGATATTATTAGCTTTAGTTCGTTCCTCTATTGTAATGAATAACTCGGGAAATAACGCCGTATAATTCACATCATACATCGTAAAAAAAAGCTCAAAAACGATTATTATGATTAGAAAATACACAAAATTTGCAATTTCACTTGTAATTCCTAGTGATTTAGGCGGGGTAAACAATAAAAAAACAACTATGGCTAACGGAATCAATGAAATCATTATATATGGAATTCGCCTTCCCCATCTAGTGTGTGTTTTGTCTGAAATGAATCCTATAAGAGAGTCGTTGAGAGAATTCCAAAAAGCCCAAATGATAAATCCCATAACTATTAATTCAATTCTGATTCCAATCACAGCAAAATAAAACGTGAATACTAAGAACGTAAATGTCTGATAGGCTGTTATATCAGAAACTTGACCGATAGAAAATGCGACTCCACGCTTATACGAGAATTTTTTTTTTTCAGTTTCATTCATTTAAAATCATTTTTATTTTTTATTTTTTATTTTTATTTTATAAAAATTTGAAAATAAATTCTTTTTACTTCTTATTAAATATTTAACTATAAGTAATTTTATTTTAAAAATGGAACATGAAAATATTTTAACATATTTAATTTTTTTTATTAAAGATTCACATTAAACTATACTTTTTCCATCTTTAAAACACTAATATTTAAAAAATCAGATAAAAATTAATATAATTCTTGTTTCTAATTTTTTATACTTAAAAATGACTTTATCTAATGAAATTAAAATGAATTTAGAAAAATTGTTTAAACCGAAGTCAATGTGCGTGGTCGGGATCAGCAAAAAAAATCCACTCAGTCCTGGTCGTATCATTTTATTAAAAAATGAATTTGAACTTGAAGTAAATGTGTATGGAATTCATCCTAATGGCGGAGAGATTGAGGGAATTAAATTATATCAACGACTAGATAAATTACCTGAGATTCCAGATATATTAGTTATTGCTATTGGACCTGATGATACATTAGGATATATTCAAGAGTGTGCTGATTTAAATATTCCGGCAAGTGTTATCATTGGGGGCGGATTCGCCGAAATCGGAATAAAAGGTAAGAAAAGACAAGAAAAACTCGAAAAAATAGCTTTTGATCATGATATCGCAGTTTTAGGTCCTAATTGTATTGGCGTCTATTCTCCGCCATTAATCGATACAATATTTTTACCTACAGAGCGTATAACGAGACCACCTAAAGGCTCTGTGGCGTTAATAAGTCAGAGTGGTGGTGTACTCGTAGATGTATTTTTTAATAAGTTTAAAGAGCGTAATATCGGCGTTTCCACTGCAGTTTCCATAGGAAACAGGGCAGTAATTGATGAAACAATGTTGTTGGAATATTTCAGTAAGGTTGATACGGAAACAAGTAATATAGCCTTCTATTTAGAAGGATTTAAAAACAATAAGGCAAGAGAATTTTTAAATCTCGCAAAAGAATCAGAAGATACAATAATAACTTATTTTGGAGGAATTACAAAAGAAGGCAAAATTGCAACACAATCTCATACAGCAAGTTTAGGAGGTAATCATAAGATTCTCTCGTCTGCGTTAAAACAGTATTATATCATTCACCCTCATTCTGAACGAGAATTACTTACATATTTAAAAGTCTATGATGTAACATCAAAAAAAAAAAAACCTTTTAGAGAAAATATAATCGTCTTTGGAAATGTAGCAATATTATCTGTTTCAGGTGGTCATGGTGTTCTTTGTTCTGACATGCTTAAAAAATATGGATTAAAAGCAGTACAATTTACAGACGATGAGAAGAATGATATGCATGATATAATAAATCCTACAGCGCGAGAGATAGCCTCTTTTAATAATCCAATAGATTTAACTGGGTCTGTTCTTGATACAGATATTGAGAATATTATTCGTTATTTATCTGATATTCAGAGAATCGAATGTATTATATTACTATTACTTCCATATCCACCAAATATCTCCTTTCAAATTGGAAGAAGAATAGCAAATATGATTTCGAGAAAAGGAAAGCCCATTGTATGTTTCATTCCTTATGTGGAAAAATATTCTTTAATCATTGAATCTTTAGAGCTTAGCAACATTCCCGTTTTTCATAGCATTAAAGAAGCAGTTCAAGCAGTTTCAGCTCTTAAATTAAGAACACGCATTCATAATTTAAAAAAAGGTAATATATTTTGGGAAAAATAATAAATTAAATTGTTATCTAAAATCTTTCTAATTTTTTTTAAAATTTTCTTGACTTGCCTTGTAAATCAAAGTCAGCTATAGCACCGCTTCTGTTCTTGAATTCCCAATTCTTTCCGAAATCGTTATATTTCCAGAAGTGGGTATTACAAATTTTAATATCTGAGAATATCAAGCTGAATATAGAATTCTCTAAACGTTGAGGGTTCTTTCTATCTCCACCTAACGTTAAAGATAATTTCATTTCGCCATGTGGCATTGATACATGGTATGTATTCCCTTCTTGGTTTAGATTGATGTCAACATGCTTAATTCCTAGGCATTTTTTCACCATTAGGAAATTAGGCACATTGTTAACAAAAAACGGTTCTAAATACCTTCTTTGTTCGTCAGTGGTGGTTTTACTGATGTAAATACCTCCTTCTCCACCTTTAGTCATTAAGTCAATAAATTTTGGAGAAAATAAGTCAACGACACTTATTATTAATACTCCTTTAAGGTCTACATCACCGATCTTGCCTTCTTTAATTTGAAATAATTGAAAAGATTTACATGGCGCTTCTAAATCTCTGCCAAAATACATGGAACAATGACCTTCAGCAGCACACCCCTCATACCAAACACCTTTTATTCTCCAAGCTATATTTTCTTTACGATTTTTAGACATTTTTTTTCTCTCTCTATTATTTTATTATATTTTTAAAATATATATCCATATTAATATTTTTTTTCTTCTTATTTAAAAAATAACTGAAGAATCTGTTGTGAATAAATCAAAAATAAATGAAATATGTTATCAAAAAAAATAAATAGGAACTTAATATCTCATGGAACTTTATGGAGTTATGACAATTAAAAATAAGAAAAAAAAATAAAATTAATTAATAGAACATTTTATTTAGTTCTTCCTTCAGCTTGGACGGCTTAAATTTTGGTACCCTATTGAAGGTTAACAACCCATTTATTTCTTGAAATTGGTCGTAAAGTTCTGTATAGCAGAATCCATGAATCCATTCTTTTCTTTTATCAAATTCAATTAATAATTCCAAAACTTTGTTAAATAATTCTTCTGAGCTTTGTAAAGTATTTCCGTAACCCCATTTATTATTTATATCTCCAAGTAAATCGTAGGCATAACCTCCTATTTCGCTATATATTATTGGTTCGTCTTCATATTCATATGGTTTCAGATATACTCTAGGTTTTGCTTTTTCATGACTTTTTATTTCATCCTCATAAGATTTAGGAAGTAAATCAATTGGAAAATAAAAATGACGTGTACAAAAATCAGTTTTTCCATGCCACCATCCATCATCATCTACAATTAATCTTGTAGAGTCAATAGATTTCATTAAATAGTATAAAGAAATTGTAAAATCTGTTTTTCTTGGGTCTTTTTCTGCTCCTGGAACGCCCCAACCCTCATTTAAAACAACCCAAGCAATAATTGAGGGGTGATTAAAATCTCGTTCAATTTCTGCGATAAATTCATTAATAAGACTTAATTGTGCTTCTGTTGAAAAAAGATATGCGTTTCCTATTTCTCCCCAAACTAAAACACCCAATTTATCGCACCAATAAAGAAATCGGGGATCAAAAGCTTTTTGATGCGTGCGAAGACCATTAAAACCAAATTCTTTTACAAGTTGCACATCCAACTTTATAGCCTCATCTGATGGTGCGGTATAAAGCCCATCTGGCCAATATCCCTGAATTAAAAATAATTTTTGATAGATCGGTTTATTATTTAAAAGGACTTGTCGATTAAAGCTGTTAAACTCATTTTTTTCCTCAATTGTTTTATTTACTTTCACAGGAGTTTGTGTTAAAGATATTTTTCTCATTCCAAAATAACTTTTTACTTCATCGTAAATTTCCATGGTGTTTTTATTATATACTTTCATGGAAAGATCGTACAAATTAGGATTTTCTACATTCCATAAATATAATGATTTTTCTGGGATTGGAATTCTTAACTTAAAGCGGTTAATATTTGTTTTAAAATCTTTATGAATTAAACCAAACCTTTCTTTTATTAATTTTCGACCTTTTCTTTTTCCAAATATTCCTAGAAAATCTAATCTTATCTCTTCTTCAGCAATTTTAATGTTATTAAAAAAAATTTCTATAAAGAAATATAAATCAGAGTCCCCAATTCCGCAAATTTCGCATTCAATTATAATTTCAGATTTATCTATAAAGGGCGTTATTTTAATGTACTTAATATGATATTCAAGGGAAATTGCTTCTAACCAGACAGTTTGCCAGATACCCGTGATTCTTTGATAAAATATACCTCTTGCTTCTTTCTCCCAATATTGCTTCCCTCTAGGAATTTCAAGATTTGTGCTTGGATCTTCTATTCTTAAAACTAAAACATTTTTTTTTTCGATAAAATCACTTATATCCAAATTAAATCCAATATACCCTCCTTCATGGGTTCCTACAAATTCTCCATTTAAATATACAGTGCAAGAATAATCCACTGCTCCAAAATGTAATAATATTCTTTTATAAGCAAAATTATCTGGTAAGATGAACTCTCTACGATACCAAACAATGTCATGAAAGGATTCATCTCCTATTCCACTCAACTTGCTTTGAAAGCAAAAAGGAACAATAATCTTTTTATCAAATTTAATCGATTCTTCCTTTTTATACCATCTTTCTTTTAACCCAATATTATTATCGTCAAACGCAAAATCCCATTCTCCATTAAGGTTTTTCCAATTATTCTGTCTTACGAATTGAGGTCTTGGATATTCTGGTCTTGGTATAGTTTTTTCGTTTAATAAATTCATTAATTCTCACTTGATAATACTTCAAATACTTTAAATTCTTAAATTCAAGTTTGATTTAAAATTATTCTAAATTTTAGAAAAAATGTTGAATATTATTATTATAGAAATATTAAGAACAATTGATTTAATATAAATATACTAAGATTTATTTAATGAATTCTTGAATATATTCCTCTAATTTTTTCAACGCATCGGGCATGTTTTTTCTACCAAATCCAATTCTGAAGTGTTTATCACCAAAATCAAATTTAGTACTTGGCATTAATAACACGCCCTTTTTATCGAGTAAATCAATGCAAAATTCTTCAATATTTTTCTCGAATTTTATCTTAGGAAATGCGATTGAACCTGCTTTTGGCCTAAGCCAATCAAAAAGATGTTTATATTTCTCGAAAAACTCATCCAAGAGCTTGAGATTGTTTTTAATAATGTTTAAATTTCTTTTTATAATGAATTCCTTGTTTTTTAATGCCAGAATAGATAGAAATTCACTTGGTGCGCTATTGCAAATTGTCGTATAATTCTTGAAAGAGGCAATTTGTTTAAATAAGTTTTTATCTTTGGTGGCTATCCATCCAACTCTTAGACCTGCTAATCCAAAGGTTTTTGACATGACACCAAGAGAAATTCCTTTATCGTAGAGATCGCACATCGCAGGGTGTCTCTTATTTTCGTCATATTCCATGAATCTATAAACCTCATCTGAGAAAATGTGGATGTTTTTTTCACTTGCGATTTCAATAATTTCATTAAATTGTTCTTTCGAGATTAAATGACCAGTAGGATTATGGGGGTTATTAATAATTATTGCTTTTGTATTGCTTTTGATATTATCTCTTAAGAAATTAATATCAAGTTCCCAACTCTGATTTTTATCGCTCATCATCCATTTGCATGCTTCGCATCCTATTGAATTTGCAATTTCATAGAGTGATTGATACGCAGGAAATTGGATTATGATGTGATCTCCTTTCTCAAGTAAGCAATTCATGAAAATAAAAATACCCTCTTCTGCTCCTGAAAAAACAATAACATCTTCAAGGTCAATATTTTCGTATAAATAAGAAATTTCCTTTCTTAAAAATGGACTCCCCAACGATTCTGTATAACCTAACCTTAACTTCTTTAACTCTTTTTCTGAGTCCGACTCTAAAGCCAATAATTCCTCAATGCTAAAAGTTTCACAATCAGATGTGCATAACAAATAAGGTGCACTGAATTCATGAATGGCAAAAAATTCCTCTAATTTAAAATCCTTAATTTTCATGATTGTAATTAAAATTATATTATAATCAAATCAATTTTAAGTAACATCAACTAAGCTGGCGATTCTCGCGATTGATTTTTTAACGAAATTATTATCTTCTACTATAAGTTCGATTGCATTTTGCGGACAAACATTAACACAGCGACCACAGCCCCTGCACTCATCGCTAATCACTGCTCGATTATTTATAATACTAATAGCGTCAACAAAACACGACCCTCTTGTGCATGTTCCACATCCAATGCATTTATCATTTACCTGAACCTTCACTCCCGGCATCTTTTTTATTTTTTTTCCTATTTTTGGCGCTATTATTGGAGCAATTCTCCATAGACAACAACAAGGACAACAATTACATATTGATAAGAGTTTATTGCCGGGTTTAACCCCAAGCCACTGTTTGTCCAATTTATTACGACCAATCATGTGGATCAGTCCTGCATCACTACATTTTTTTATGTGTTCTAAAGCTTCCTCTTTTGTAACGAGTCGCCCTAATTGAGGATTTATTCCTAGAGTTGCTTCTCCAAGAAAGAGGCATCCTAATTTGATTGGGTAATCTTTACATTGCATTGAACTCCTGCATATACAGAAATCCATTATCCAGTGATAATTCGCTTTCTTTATAAAATATTTTAATACTTGAGAAGGTAACACATATTCGTCGTATTCCCCTAGTGTTTTGTTTATTTTAATAATCTTATCTTGAGCTAAATACATGATATCATCGCCTTCAAAAAGTAAAGTTTCAACTAATTTGCCAAGAATTGGAACTCTCGTCATTTTTGCAATAAATTTAATATTAGGAAACGATTTTTTTAACAACTTTACGAACCAGAGCGGCCTCGCCATATTTTTAAATTCCCTTTTAATGTTTTGAACCTTTAATTAATATAAATTTAAATCTCTCCTATTATAAATTTTTCATCTGAAAAAATTATAAAGAGGTAAAAAAGGTATTAGATTAAAAGCTTTTGTAGATAATTCAACGCCCCTTAGCTTGCTTGAAGTATTTTTGAATATGTTAAGGCGAAAATTTAGCTTCAAAAGTAATTTTTGGATGTGTCTCTATACTCCTTCCACATTTAGGGCAGTATTGTATAAAAGTATCTTTCTCATCTCCTTTAATAAAATTACTTAATAGTTCTACATTACATATTTTACACTTAGACATATTATATTAATGCAATCCCGAGTATTTAAATTAGATTGTCAATGCTTATTATACATCTAATCCTTTCTCTTTCTGCTATCCAGACACATTGTGCCCTCCTAAATATATCCAAAAATAAAATAAATCGGATTTAATTAGCGATATGGTTTTTCTCTTTTTTTTTTTTTTTTTTTTTTTTTTTTTTGACGAAAAAAGGGTTTTGTTGGGGGTTTAAAAAGGTAAAAATTTTTTTTTTTTT
>JAUWRB010000159.1 GCA_030610785.1 Promethearchaeota archaeon
ATAGTATTGATTGTGGCTTGGATTATTATAAGTTCTCGTCATAAAACTGGCTTTTTAGGTGCGATAGTAATTACAGTTATAGCGTTCATTCTGTTTGTCGTCGTATCTTTATTAATTGGATTTCTATTAGGAATAAAAATAATAGCTTTACCATTCTAATTTTTTTTTTTATTTTTTTGTTAATTTATTAATTTAATTATTTAATAAAGCTCTATTATTATCCGATGTTTAAATAATGTTAATATTGTAATAATATAAAAAATTTCATGGATTATTTTGGATAACCAATAGGAATTATATAAAGAGGGTCGATATTTTCGGGAAGCTGTAAAATTTCTTTTATTTTTTTATCTTTAAACGCACCTATAGGGACAGATACTAAATTTAAAGCTACGGCTTCTAGATGGATGTTTTGAGCGCAATGTCCCACTTCCATGAAAACATATCTAATTCCCCTATCTCCGTATCTTTTTGTTGTTCTTGAAAAATCTGCACAAATTATTATAATAAAAGGAGAATCACAAATAAAGAGTTGTTTCCAAGATGCTCGTGCTAATTCTTCACAAATTTTTCCTTCTATTTCCATTTCTAATGTATTTCTTTCAATATCAAAACGAAATAAACCTTTATTTTTAAGAATCACGCGTAATTCTAAAGGATAGGTCGCACCAGCAGAGGGAACGGTTCTCGTGTATCTTTTAAAGCCTTTTTTACCTTGTCCTGCCCATAATATTTGTGAAATTTTTTCAATCTCTATTTCTTTATCGTTGTATTTTCTAATACTTTCACGTTCAAAAATACATTCTTCAATATATTTAGTAGCTTTTAATTTCGGTTCAGTTAGTTGGATGTTCAATTAATTTCCCATCTTTAAGTTGTATATAAAATAAATATAACAAATAATATTTTAAATATTAACCTAAAAAAAAATTGCCATTTCTATCTCAAGACTCAAGATTTTTATTTTCTCAATAATAAATAATTTTAATACCTATAAAGTAAAGAGTTTCTCATGCCTTCTGAAAAAGATTTTAAAGATATCTTCAAGCAATGGCAAGAATTAAATGAAAAAACGGGTGCTTCTTTCGGTCAATTTGATTTCGAAACTATAAAAGAAGTTAGAAGTAAGCAGAGAGTTTTGGAAGATGCAGTTTATGAAATTCTTGTTGAAAATGCTCCAGATGAAATTAAGAAAATCTTACCCGAAAAATGTGGCGATATGGAAATTGGGTTCAATGTATCCGATCAAATGTTTTATTTTTTAATGTATGATCCCGAACAAGACGATGATAACGATGACGATGCTCCCGCAAGAGTTATAGCGATTACTATTGACCAAAACAAAAAAGTTGGAAGAATTAACGATTTTCAAATTGACTAATACTACTTTTTTTTAAAAAAAAAGGGGCTTGTTTCACTTAATTCAAAACCTTAATGATTAACCTTCAAATAATAATTAAAAAAAAAAATTATAAGTAATGGATTAGAATTTGTCGACATCATCGTACCAATCTGGAAACCATTGATAATACTCTTTAGAAAATGCTTTCTTTAATCCATCGTAGGTTCCTTTAACAAGAGCGATTTTTCCTTGTCGATCCCTATGGGTCACGATTAACTTCTTTTCCTCTAAGGATTCAAAAATTTTCCTAATTGTAGAACGACTTCCTCCAATATCTTCTCTAACATCATCTGGAGTCATGTATAATCCTGGATTAACTTTATAATCGTGTGCTATAACTTTAAGTATATTTTCCTCGTTCAAGTCCATGCCTTTAAATTGCGAATCTTTATTAGAAATAAGGGGTACGTTAAGTTCATCGTTCCATTTTAGTCTAATGGATTCATTATATGCTGGTAACATTGCTGAAAACCGATAAATTATCATTTTTTGCACTTCGTTGGTTCCGGCAACTATTTCTCCTGTTTTTCCTTCTCTTAATACGCGCTCGACAGGATAAAATCTTGTAAGTCCATCACCGCCCATTATTTGAATTGCTTTTTCCCCTGTTTCTCGTATGTATTCAGTAATGATCATTTTAGCGATCGAGGCATCAACCATGGGTTCCTTACCATCATCTAATTGTTTTGCACAATTATAAGAAAATAATCGGCCCATTCTATACTTAGCAATTAATTCAGCAATCCCGTTTTGAATCCCAGGAAATCGGTTAGTTGTTCTCCCAAATTGCACTCTTCTTTTAGTGTAATTAAAGAGTATTTTAAGGATATCGTGAATAGTTCCGACATATACAGCCCCAGCAATAAGGCGTTCAAAATTCAAACCACTCATCATCACATCCCAGCCTTTACCAACAGGACCAACTCTATTTTCATCAGGAATTCTTACGTCTTCAAAATCAATGTATCCGTTTGGCACATTATCAAATCCTATTAATGGATTTATTCTTTCCAAAGAAAATCCCGGAGTTCCTTTCTCTATGAGAAAAGAGGTAATATGTCCATATTCTTTACGAATTGAGGGATCATCGCTGGTTTTTGCGTAAAAAAAATATCTATCTGAAACGCCCGCTCCGGTGATATATCTTTTTTTACCGTTAATTATCCATTCATCACCGTCTTTAGTTGCGGTTGTGAATACATTTGCAGCGTCTGAGCCAGCAAAAGGTTCGGTAATACATACCGCCCCTAGTTGTTCTCCTCTAGCAATTTTAGGAAGCCACTGTAGTCTTTGTTCCTCCGTACCATACTTTAATAATTGTTCTAAACCTGCTAACATGCTAACAACGAAGACATGTCCTAACGCGTATAATCGACCTAATTGTTCTGCTACGATACAAGAACCTGTCGCACCTAATTCCATGCCTCCGTATTTCTTTGGAATTCCAACGCCGAAATATCCTTCTTTCGCTACTTTTTTCACAAGTGGCCATGGGAATTTTTTTTTCCAAAAATAATATTCTGCTTCTTCGAAATGATCATCTGCAAATTTTCCTACTCGTTTTAATATTTCTTTTTGCTCATCTGTCCACCAAAAAAAACGTTCACTCATTTTTATATTCCTTCTTTTGATTAATTTAAAATACTATTAATAATGATATTAGAACTATTATATAATAATTTTTCAATTTTTTATTTTTTTTTTTAAAAAAATAAGGTTAAATAGAACGTTTAAAAGCACGGCTAAAAATGAAATAAATAAAAAATTCAAATTTTTAAAAAATAATATTCTATCTAACGTTGAGCTAGCTTATCTTAATAATATTGGGTTAAATATTTTTTTAATATTTAAACAAAGACGAATTAACATGAATGATTTAAACATTTCTTCTTTTCTTTTTCCGCTCTTCTTTTTCCTTTTTAACGCATCTAACTCCCTTACATTTAGGGCCTTTTACGAGGAAATCTTTTGTACAGAGATTGCAATGGATACATTCTGCTTCTGGGAAGGGTGGTCCATTGCGCCATGTATTTGGTAAATCTGGTTGACGTATTAAGGGTCGACACATTGAACAAAATTCAATTCCCGTGGTTTCTATAATGCTTTTTATCGTTTCAAAGCGATATAATCCACCAACTAATATAATTGGGATATTTATTGACGAGTCTTTTTCTAAAGCTTCCTTTATTTTTTTCGCAAACTCAAGATTAAACGCTTCTAATCCGCGTTGGCGAATATTCCTTTGAGCTTCAGGAGGCAAGGATATTAAACTTTCTCTTCTACCCGCTTCCCAGATATAAGAAGAAATCTCAAGGGAATTAATCCCCGCTTTTGCAAATATATACGCAAATTTTGCTGCCTCTTCTGCTTCAAGACCACCTTTAATTTTATCTGAACCATTCATTTTCATGATAATTGGAAAGTTATAACCGACCTTTTTTCTACTAGATTTTAAAATATCAAGAACAAACTTAGCTCGATTTTCTATGGAACCCCCATAAATGTCGTCTCTATGGTTCATGTATGGAGAGTAGAATTGAGTAATTAAAAAACCATGAGCGCCGTGTAATTGAACACCATCAAATCCTGCCTTTTTAGCGCGATTTGTTGCTTCACCATAATATTCTGCCATTTCAATTATTTCTTCAATTTTTAAAGGTCTTGCGATTTTTTGGATCACGCTTTCAGTCGGGCTAGACGAAACAAGTTCTCCGGTCCACCCCCAATGAGAAATTTGAACTCCGCAGTGCCCCATTTGAAGGAATATCTTTGAATCGTTCCCAACTTCTTTTGTAGCGTCATGATAATTCCCAGCTAACCTTGACAAACCCTCAATATAATCGTCAGAATGGATACACGACATTTTTGCTAAATTCTTTCCATCTTCTCTCACGACTGCGTGCCCCGTAATTGTCAAACCAACGCCGCCCATTGCCAATTCTTTATATATTTTTATTAAATTATCAGTAATATGACCCTCTTCTGTTGCCATGCATTCATAGGTCGCTGAACGAACGAGACGATTACTAATTTCAACATTTCCTATTTTTTCAGGTGAAAAAACCAGGCTTAAATCTTTATTTATCAATTTAATCTCATTATTTACTCGTTTTATTTAGAAATAATAACAATAAATAGTTAAAATATTAGATGTTTTTACATAAAAGATTTATTTAGATAAATTATATTATATTTTATATTTAATAGCATAGTGATTTAAAAATTTCAATACCATCATCAGTAAGAGAGGGACCAAGAACAACTAATACTTTGGTTAAAAAGCGTTATTTGATAATATATATAACGATAATGACAATAAGCGCTCAACCCGCAATCTTATGGTTTTGGTATTTTTACCAATTATTTCCCGAACTTAACCTGACATTTTATATCCTTTTTCCGTTATTTTTTTTTATTGGAGTAGTCATTTTGATTTTAAGTTCTATTATTGTGGCAAAAATCTTTCTTATTTTTATTAATTTTATCCGTCCACCTAGAGAAGGTGTTTTTATTTTAGATAAAAAAGATAAAGATTATTGCTATTGGAGCTTGCGAGCTGTAGTAAAAAAATGGCCTGTTTGGATAGCGCGGCAATTTTCGTTACCTTCTCTTGAAATGTTAGCGTTAAAAGTTTTTGGAGTGAAAACATCTACTTCAAATTCCTTGCATGAAGCATGGGTTGACTGCGAATTCATAGAATTCGGCAAAAATGTTAAAGTTGGTCAAGGAAGCATAATAATGTCCAATATAATTGTTAACAATAAATTAATCGTAAAAAAAGTCATTTTAAAAGATAACATAATAGTTGGAGCTCATTCCATTGTTTTACCTGGAACTATTATTGAGTCCAATACAATTCTTGATTCAATTTCCATGACAACTGTTAATCAACATCTCGAAGGAAACTCCGTTTATCACGGTTCTCCCGCAAAGAAAATGGATGAAAACGATTTTATAAAAGATAAAGAAAAATTGGAAAATATCATATTTAATAATAACGTTAAAAAACAATACGATGAAGGAAATCTAAGATCAAACGTTAAAGAATTATCTATTCCCTTCCTTTTTTACATCATATCAGGATTTTTAATCATAGGATTATCTTTTTTATTACCGGGTTTTCTTTTTATTCTATATATTTTTGAAATTTTAGAACCAAATTTGCTTACTATATCATTTTCTTTTTCCTCGTTAATGGATGTTAAAACTTTAATTCTTTTATTTTTAACTCCTTTAATTATAATAGGAATATATTTATTACATTTATTTTTTGTAGCACTTTTTACTAGGTGGTTCTATCGATACGCAGATAAACGTGGAGCGACTCAAGGTGTTTTTGATAGAAATCTAGATGCTCATTCTAAAGCTTTAGATTATTATCACGTCAGATCCTTCTTGTTTAAATATCCCATATACGCTTTTTACCGTTCTCCATTCCCGTGGTTGCTTAATTGGGAACTAAGATTCATAGGTTCAAATAAAATCGGAAAGGGTACAGTTTTGGAAGAGAGTTACATTCATAGTCATAATAATTTTGGAGATAATTGCTATATCGGTACATTTGCTCATATAACAAATCATGTTGTTGACGGCGTATATGGACTCGAAAACCTTACCTTCTTTGGAGTTAACGTGGGAAATAATTCTGTCATTAATGCGTTAACAGGGGGATTACCTGGAACGGAAATGGGCGAGAACTCTACCATTCTACCGATGGGAACAACAATAAAATTTGATAAACTCGAAGGAAATAACGTGTATGCGGGATTTCCTGTTAAACCCATGTCAAAAAAAGACCTAATCGAGTTTTTGGGAGGCGAATACGATGGAGAGTAAAAATAAGGACAGTAATATTAATGATGTAGAAAATTTTGATATTACTAAGTATCCAATAACTACAAACACATTTTCTTGGACGCCCACGGCAGTTTTCTTGTTTATTCTACTGCATGTTTTATCCTTTTTGATGCCTTCGGTCATGATTTTAACTTTTTATAGTAATGCCTTAAATTCAAATTTGTTTAATTGGAGAATGCTTCTTATCATGGTTGATGTTTTTGCGTGGTGGGGTGCTTATCTCTTAATAAGCTTGCTACTTGGCAAGCTTTTTTTAATCGTTCTAAAATTAATTCACGCACCAAAAGAAGGTCTTTTTAAAATAGATAAAAAAAATAAGGATTATTCGTTCTACTGCCTACGAATAGTTATTAAGAAATTTATTTTTTGGACATATAATAATTTTTGTTTCCCATGGGCTTCTAATCTTGCTTTTAAAATGTGCGACATGAAAGCTGACTTTAAAAGCACGATGTTCGATGGATGGTCCGATGTTGAATTTATAGATTTTGGAAATAACATGATGCTAGGGCAAGGAGCCATCGTGTTTTCGAGCACCATCATTAGAATAGATAAAATTGATTATCTCTTAATCAAAAAAGTTATTATTGGTGACCACGTGGTACTTGGTGGCAATGCTATTGTTGCGCCGGGGACAATAATTGGAAAGGGCACTACTCTTGGAGTTTGGGGGGCTACTCATATTGGACAAGTATTAGAACCAGATTGGATATATATCGGAAGACCCGCCAGAAAATATGTGTCCGCCCAAAAAATGATTGAAGCTAGCAAAAAGCAAGCCATAAGAAGAATTGTTGACACGGGAGAAAAAATTCCTTTCGATATCAATCAACATGCTAATAAAAAAAATTAATTCTCTATTATTTTAAATCCTTTACACAATAGAAAAAAAATATTTTTAAAATTATAGAAAAAGAAAAATTCTCCAGACATTCAAATATGAGATTATTATTCGTAAATGCTCACCCCGACGATGTAGAATTTACTTGTGCGTCAACTTGCCAACAAGCAGTCGCTCTTGGATGGGATGTATACGAGATTTTAATGACTAGCGACGAATATGGAATTGATAAAGATGATTTCAAGGGAAAAAGGATTAAAATGATTAGAAAACGTGAAATGTTTGAAGCTGCAAAAGTATATGGGATAAATTCTCTTGGACGCCCTAAAATTAATTTAATATGGTTTGGAGAAATTGATGGTTATCTTAAATTCAATCGCGTTATTTTTCTAAGACTCAGAAAAAAAATATTAAAAATAAACCCTGATATTGTAATTAGCCCTGATAGTTTTTTTTCAATGGATTTACATCCAGACCATAAACATACCGGATGGCTTACATACTTAATTATAAAGTCTATTGAACCATCTAAAAGACCCGTGCTTCTCTTATATCATTCCTTTAACTCGAATTTTTACGTTCCAATTAAAGATATATCAATTCAAATAAAAGCATGGTCTAAACACGAATCTCAAACAAGTCCTTTATTAAATAAAATACTCAAACTAATGAGAAAAATTTTTTATTTTTTAAGAAAAAGAAAATCAGGACACATTTTAGCAGAAGGATTTAGGAAAGTGAATTTTAATAAAAACGAAAATCAATTAAAAAAATTAAGACATAAAATTTTATATTATATTTTCGCAAACATGTTAAACGGTCCATCTAAGGAGCATTATTATCCAACGCCTAAAGAATTGGGTTTAATTTTCTAACAATTTGGAGTTTATTAGATTTTTTTTTTTTGAAAACAAATAGTTTATAATATTATAAGAAAAAGTTATTAACTAAGAAATTAATTCAAATAAAAATAAATTTAGAAAAAATATAAAT
>JAUWRB010000050.1 GCA_030610785.1 Promethearchaeota archaeon
TCTTTAGTGAAGAAAAAAATGACAAAAAAGAAAAACGCTATTGCAATTAAGTCGCTCATTTCACTTCTTTTACCTATTTTAGCCCAGTGCAAAAATTCTTCAATACTTACAAAATAAAGTAAAATTACCAGCCAAAAACTCCAATCAATAACAATTTCAAACCAATTTGGTTGAGACAATATAAAAAAGGAAAAAAAGAATAATCCAATTGAACCAAAAAGATAAAGATTAAATAAAAAATACCTCGTGAATTTTTTCAAGAAAAACACCTTTTAAAGAAAATTATTGTTATTGATTCTAAAAATAAAGATTTAAATTACTTTAAATTTCCTTAGAGTTTTTTTTTAATTTCATTTTATTTAATTGATTAAAAAAATATTTAATTGTAACAAAATACCATATTATCAATCCAGGAGTCATTAATATTAAAGCTAATAACATGTTAATGGGAATTTCAAAGATAATTATACTTATATTCCCTAAAGGGATGGACATGATAAATAAATCGACAATAATCATAAATATAATCCCGGAAACTAATAAAATAATCATTAATGTAATTATGCCTCTAATCCTAGGGAAATAATATAATAATAAAATGCTTGGAACTAAAAATATAATAATTACGATTAATATTATTAAGATATCTAGATTTCCTATTGTCCAGACCATGAACATTGTCGCAACAATGGAAAAAAATCCACAAATTATCGAAATAGCATAAAAATTTTTAACTAATTCTGGTTCGCTTAAAGCGCCTTTTGCCAAGATTAATCTAGGTAAAGTTAAAACTGCTTTTTTCTTATCTGACGCTAATATTTGGTCATTTTCGAGTAATATAATATCATTGTTTTCTTTTTGAATTTGGTCACTTTCAAAAAAACCTTTTACAGAATAAAGCACATAAAAACTATTAAATACATGAATTAATAGGGCACAAAAAACCGCAACTTCAAGGGAGCCAAATAGCGCTATACCAGCAATCATAACGCCCATGCTCAATGTACCTACATCTCCTGGAAAAACTTTTGAAGGGTATTTATTGTAAAGGAAAAAAGGTATTAAAACAGCAATTGTAACTACAGTAAATAGAATTGCTTCGGTTGAATTCCAAACCAAACCGCAAATAAATAAAAAACACGATGCTATCAAGCATGTACCTGAACCTTCACCATTATAACCTTCTAACATGTTCACTGTATTTGCAAATATTGCGACTATTAAAGGTATTATTATAGGATAAATTATAGTTATTCTCAGTTTTCCGAGAAATGGAAGGGTTGGCGATTCAATACATATAAAACCGACATAATTAGCTACAAAAATCAAGCTTCCCGTGAAAATTATTAAAAAGATCTTATAACGCGATCTTAATTTTATTTTATCATCAATAAGTCCTATGATTCCCGCTAATATAACGGTTAAAACAAAAATTATAATTTCATTGATAAAAATAGGAAAAAAAAACATCAAAAATACAGACGCCACAGAAAATCCTATAATAATGCTAATACCGCCAGATTCAGCGACTTCTGGTTGAGCGTTCTTATGAATGTCTTTTCCAACGTGCCCTTTTTTTATCATAAATTTGATGATAAAGGGAAGAACCAAACACGTGGTTAAAAAACCTATTATAAAAATAATTATCAAATATAATATTTCCAAAAATCCCCAATTTAAATCAGTTAAAGGAATCATTAGCTTAAAAAATAAAAATATTTTAATATTTAATAATAAAATTAATTTCTTAAGATTTTAAATTTATCATGAAACTTACTGAATTAGCTAAAAGATTGGGAAATTAAGAGCATAAAAAAGAAAAAAATATAAAATGAAAGAAAGTATAAAAAGAAATTAACTGAAAAGATATAAAAATAGTTAATCGAAATAGAAAAACGATAGCCCGGCACGGAATTTCGAGTAAAGAGTAAACTCTATAATTTTCGAACCGTGGTCACGGGGTTCAAGGCCCCAGATGCTTGGCCACTACACCACCGGGCTGAGTTTATTATTTTTGTTTAATAAAGATTTAGATGTTAAAAGGTTTTAGATTGAGTTTAAAAAATTCTTTATCTAATAAATCTTTTATCATATTAAGAAAATTTACATCCTTATTCTCATCTCGATATTCATCAGGAAGCATCTGTGGTATCGTTTCGATTATCGGAAACCAACGATAACATTTTTCACAGAATAACATTCCTGATTCAATTTCAGTTTCGATCTTAATTTTGTTTAAAAAATATAATTCTGGTATTATATCATCGATATTTTTAATATTTTGATTTTTAGAAAAGACTAAAATTTTATTTTTAATTTCAGTTGATATTAGTTCAAAACATTTTTTACTGATTTCGTTAGGACTTTTATCTAAAATATTGTCTAATTCGTGAATGCTTGAAATAGTGAGTTCTAGATATGTTTTTATTGGTGTTTTTTCAAAAACAATATTATCTTTCACGTGAACAATTCCGTTCTCAAGGGAAATTTCGATTATTTTTTCTTTTTTGAGTGATTCAATATTTCTGTTTTTATATTTAGTTAAATTTAATTCAAATTCCTCAGGTTTTGTTTCAAAAGAAAATATATATAATTTTAACGGAAAATGTTTATCAATTGGACAAGCGAGTATGTCAAACAACCATGGTTTCATAATAAATACGACCTTAACTGTTGAATAAATTTGTCAATACTTCTTTCTATTTTTCTTCTTCTTTTTAAGAAATCATTTGAGAGTTTTTGATAAGCGGCCTTAGATGGTAATCGTCCTCTTTTATATCTAATTTCTAGAAGTTTCAAGCTGTCATTTATCGAACTTCTCTCTGCGTCTAGAACGTCTAATTTATCCAGAATTTTTTCAAATGTCACATTAGATTCCTTTATTAATTTTTTAAATGGAACTAATTCTCGGTGAATTTCTTCTATTTTGGCCGTATTTTTATTTAAAATATTTTTAAACTTCTTTTTTGGTATTTTCTTTCGCTTTACACTATCTTCAATTTGTATAATTTCTAAAACTAGTGCGTTTATTTCTTCAAATAAAGAACAAAATTCCCGAATTTCATTTACAGGGATCATTTCTTTTTTAAGCGCAATTGAAATATCTTCTTCCGTTTTGGTTTTAATTACTAACACGTATAAAGATGTTATTGAAATAATTAATAAAATGAAAACGATCGGTCTTAGAAGCATGTCAAATAGATTAATTATAAAAGTAAATTGTATCATTTTTCTTTCTAAAGGACTAACATAATCAGATTCATAAACCAAAATGATAGTTTCTTGAGAAAATTCAATTGAATCTGGAGGATCGCTATTTGATTCAATTTTATAACATCCTTCAATAATTACTTTAATTGTTTGTTTTCTACCTAAAAATTCATAAATAGTTGTTAATATGTCAATTTGAATTGACTCTTGGAACCAATTTATAGAAAAATATTTTTCAAAAGGTAAAAAATATTGTACTGTAAACTTAACTTTAGAATTAGGCGTTATTTTCACACGATTTTTAGAGAAATCAATATCTAAATCTTTCCGTTTTAAATAAGAATAATTATAGTCAACCTCTTCAACCGTGATTCCAAAAATTTCACCTAAGTCATCTGACACGCGTACATTATTAGCAAGTCCAGGAATTGATAATGATAAAGAAGATATATCTTTAATGCCAATATTTTGAATTATAAAATCTTCCTTAATTCTTATGAGCCCCCATGATGAAATAAAGACTTCACGGGTTAATTCTTTAACTTCCATCTTTGTAAGACTATTTTCTGAAAATTTTATCGTTATGTTTTGTTTAGAACCCATATTTTCCAAGAAAGGTTCAAGATGATCAATTGAGGGCATGTATTCACTTAAATCGTGAGAAATTGGATTGGTTTGACTTTCTGGAATTAAAAATGAAGATGTTTCAGGAATTCTAAATGTTGCGGTAATTTGCCCTTTGGCGTTGTAAGGTAAAATTGGATAAATGTGTCCGGTAAAATTAAGTATTTGAGAGCCTCCTACAAGTTCATAATTTATAAGATTTTTATAAGTCTGTACGATTTTTATATTTCTAGACTGATGTGGTAATATAGGCGATACAAAATAAATTGCTATCATTTCATATTCATTCATTACCATGTAAGAACGTTCGGTTAACAATGAATTGTTACTACTTCCAGTAACTTCATAAAAAATCAGATCTTCTGAATTAATTAAAGGAATTCCGTAAAAAATTGAAGTTATCGGATTATTGTTTAAATTTTTAATTGTTAAAGAATCTGCAATATTTACTAGACCGTACCCACTAAAGTTTACTTCTCTACTAACTCCAACAATCAAAACATTTTCCGAGCCTTCTAAACTCGCTGAAAGTTTAGGTTTCTCGTTAATTTCTTGATTCACGTGATTTATTTGGGATGAGGTCGGAATAAATGATATAAAGATAATAACAAAAAGAAATCCGGTGAAAAACAATAATGATGTTTTTTTTCTCAAATATTTATCAACCGAAGAACCTTTATTTAACTAAAATAGTTAAAACTTGATAAAATTAAAAATTTTTTAAATATTAGTTTTCAAGTTTAAAAATAAAATTTTTTATTTTTAATAATTTATTTATTATATAAGATTAATTTATTCATAAAACAATTTATATCATGTCATCTCGAACTCAGTCAAGGCGAAAAAAAAGGAGAAAAGGAACTGCTCCCATGCCTCTAGGGGGCGCAGGTTTAATGCGATTCTTTGAGGATAGTTCAATTGGATTTAAGATAGGACCAATAACAACGGTTTTGATGTCAACAGCTTTAATTTTAGTGGTAATTTTTGCGCATTTAGGGGTATATAATTGGCTTTTCACACCAGGTGGGGGCGGCTAAACAATTATTCTCTTTTCTATTTAAAGGGCAATTTAAAATCCTTATTCATGACACATGAAAATTTCAGAGTTTCAACATTTAATGAAGGAATTATATTTTCATCAAGATAATGAGAGAGGTATTCAAGATACTTTCATTTGGCTTATAGAAGAAGTCGGCGAATTGGCTCGTATTATAAAAAAGCGAGAAATTGATAAAAAAAAAGCTTCAGAAGAATTGGCAGATATTATTGCGTGGGCGAATTCCTTAGCAAATTTATTAAGTATTGATTTAGAGACGGTTTTATTCGAAAAATATCCAAATAAATGTTTAAAATGCGATTCAAATCCTTGCAAGTGTGAAAATTTACGAAATAAATTGCAAGATTAATAATAAAAGAGAGATATTTTAATGTAGTGGAAAAATATCACATTTTTTTGATAGGAGACGATAAAGTGAAAAAAGAAATCAAAAATTCATTAATAATTCATCCCGAGGCTGTTATTCATGAAAATGCTTTTATTGACGCTTTTACGATAATTGGTAAAGGTGTTACAATTGAAAAAGATGTTTACATCTCTAGTGGAGCAAAAATCTACGGAAAAACATTAATTAAGGAAGGTACTTACATTGGTGAAAATTGTATTATCGGGAATCCTCAAAGAAATCAATTAAAAGAGGTTATAACAAGTAAAAAACCGATTACTGAATTTGAAGGAGCATTAGTAATAATCAATAAAAATTGTATAATTAGATCGGGGTCGATAATTTATTCAGAAGTTATTATTGGGAATAATTGTCAAACCGGACATGATATCCTGATCCGAGAAAAAACAAAAATAGGTAATAATTCATTAATTGGTACAAATTGCATTATTGAGGGTAATGTATCCATTGGAAACGATGTTAGCATTCAATCTGGCGTTTACATCCCTCTATTCTCGAAAGTCGGAAATAATAATTTCTTAGGGCCTAATTGTGCTCTCACAAATGATAAATACATGTTGCGTAACAAGTACGATTTAAAGGGCCCGATTCTTGAAGATAAAGTATCATTAGGCGCAAAATCTGTAATCCTCCCAGGGATAACATTAAAAAGAGGAACAATTGTGGGAGCTGGAGCAGTTGTGATAACAAGTACGAGAGAATTTGATATCGTAGTTGGTAATCCAGCAAAATTTTTAAAGAAAGTTCCAAAAAATTGGAAATAATAAAAAAAAACATTTTTGCACGCATCATGAGCCTTTCAAGAAAAAAAATATGGTTTGACATTGAGGAGCCCAAAACGGCTATAATGTTTAACTCTTTAATTAAAAAATTTCAAAAAGAAGGTATTGAATGTCTAATTACTGCGAGAGATTTTGATTCGACATTTCAAATTTTAGACGACCATAAAATTGATTACCAAAAAGTTGGAAAACATGGAGGGGAAAAACTAGAAGAAAAATTAAAAACTTATATAGATCGCTTAAATACTCTTTTACCTCTTGTTAAAGAATTCACACCAGATTATTTTGTAACATTTTCTTCAGTTGAGGGTACAAGAATCGCTTATGGATTAAAGATTCCTTCTCTTGGATTCAACGACGAGCCTCGCAACGAGCCCGTATGTAAGTTGATTTTTCCCCTTTTAAATAACATAATTACCCCCAAATGTATTCCTAAGGAATTTTTTATACGCCTTCACGCAGATCCAAAAAAATTAATTCGCTACAATGGAATTGATGAAATCGGCTGGCTTTCAGACTATATTCCTAATCCTCACATCCTTGATACATTAGAAGTTGAAAAAGGTAAATATATATTAATGAGAAGTGAACCCTCTTTTGCCAGTTATTTGATTGATAAGTATAAAACACAGGAATCAATAATAAGTCAAATTTTTCCGTTAATTTTCAAGAAATTTCCTAATTACAAGTATTTTCTTCTCGTCAGAACTGAAAAGCAAGAAAAAATTCTTCAAAAAAAACTCATAGCATTCAATAAAGATAAAAACATTATAATCACTCGATATTTATCTAATTTAACTGATTTATGTTTTTATGGAGCTCTAATAATTAGTGGCGGAGGAACAATCGTTCGCCAATCCAGTTTATTAAATGTCCCGAGCATTGAATTTTTTCCCGGCGATACTGCCCCTCAAGAACAATTCTTAATAAATAATGGTTTTCCATTGGAACACATAAAAGAGCCAAAAAAAATTGCTTCAAGATCAATTGAAATTCTTTCTCAGCAATCTTCATTTGATCGTTTTGAATTAAAATTCAAGGAAAAAATTATTCAATTTGAAAACCCAAATGAAATTTGCTTTAATCACGTTAAAGATGATTTAATAAAGATTAACCGATAAATTTTACTTTAAATACTTAAATATTTATCATACACTTTTTCTAATTTCTTACCAACAGAATCCCATTTATATCGCTTTTTTATGAATTTTTGTGCTTTTTTTATCATTTCAGTTCTTTTCACATCGTCTTTAAGTAATTCTATGATTTTTTTTGCCAATTGATTTGGATTTTGCGGAGGCACGAAAATAGCATTATCTTGTAAAATCTCTTTATATATAAAGATTGAGGAGCAAATTACAGGCGCACCACATGCTATAGCCTCGATTGGAGTTAACCCGAATCCTTCACCCGCATGAGAATAAGTAATAAAAATGTCTGCCATTGAATAATAAAAAGGCATTTCTTCCTCCGGAATAAATCCAACGAAACTTATATCGCGATATTTTTGCTTCCATTCATTGTAAATTTTTTGCATTTTAAAATCCGGAGTGCCGCCAACAATTAAAGCAATGTTCGATATTTTTTTCTTAACAATATTGTACGCAGCAATAATATCATCAACACCTTTATAGGACGCAATTCGCCCAATATATAAAATCACGGGACCTTGAATACCAAGTCTTTCTTTTAATTTTTGAGCTTCTCGTGGATATGGTTTGTATTTATCTTCAATCGCAGAATAAAGATTAAAGATGTTATTAATATTAACTTTAGGGAAAAAAAAATTTATTTCTTTTCTAATATACTCTGAACACGTGGTTAAAATTGTTGCTTTTTTTAAAACTCGTTTAATTATTAGTTTTTCTAACGGTATTTTAGAAAAATTTGTTTCAATAGGACCTAAATCGTGAATAGTAGAAATGAAATTTCTTCCTTTATTATAAAACAATAAAGGTAATGACCCTTTTGGACCATTTGCGTGAATAATATCAAATTCTTGACTTTTAAGATGTTTTATAACGTTAATACAAAATTGGGGCGCCCAAAAAAAGCTTTTCCTAACAATTTTTACTTGAATAATATCAGGATCATTAAGCTCAATATTCCATTTAGCAGTAATTAATTTAATATCGTGTCCTTTTCTTTTTAAATAATCGTAAATACCTCTAAAAAATTTTGCGCTCCCATCCGCACTGTCCGGAGAAATTGTTAAAGAAATCAAAAGAATCTTTTTTTTTTCCATGAATATGATTAAATCATTTATTTGAATTTCATGACTTTTTTCATGTTAATTGTGTAAAAGAATCCTCTGTTATTAAAATGGTTTCTTCTGTCTGGGCTATAAACTCGCCTTTTTTTTCCGCAAGAACATTATGTCTCCGGAATTTGTTTTGATTTACTAATTCTTGAAGTCCAAACGCTATTCCCATTCTAAATTCCTTTACTAACCACCTCTCAGCAAATGGCAAGGTTTTATAATGTTTATTAACATGAGCAAGGATCTGTTTTGAAGTTTTCCTACGTAAGGGCACTCGTCCTGAGTAAGGATTCAATTCGTAAATATACGAGTTATTCGTCATGTGAATGGAACCTTCACCTGTAGAAGCAAATATTTCGATCGCAAAAACTTCTCCCTCTTCCATTATATCGCCTCCTTGATTACCCAATTCAGGTAGTGCTTTTTTTCCGTGAACTGTCCATCTTTCTATCTGATGGCCACCTAGTTCCTTGATAGGATTATATTTAAAACCTTTAATAATACTCTCTATTTTCTTACCAAGCTCTCTTGTATTTACTTTTGGCTTTGCCATCGCTTTTGCCGCCTCAACAGCGACTTCTGTTGCTTGAATTATATTTTCAAGCCCTTTATCGTCATTAAAACTAACAGAAAAGGCAGTATCTACTATATATCCTTCAATATGAACGCCTAAATCAAGTTTAACAATATCTCCCTCGTTTATTGTTAACCCATCATCTTTTATCGGAGATGTATAATGAGCTGCGATGTTATTTATTGAAAAATTAACAGGAAAAGCACAAGCTCCACCTAATTCTCCAATTTTTCCTTCAGCAGATTTAATTAAATCTAAAACTTTCGCCCCTACTTTAATTTGAGGCCTAATATATTTCTTTACATCTTGAGCAATGTGTCCAGCTTTCTTGAGCGATTCAATTTTTAATTTTTTCTCTTTTTCTTCGTTTTCTATATCTTCTCTACTTTTTTCAGACATTGCAATCGATAATATCAAATTTGATAAAAATATAAAAATAAATTAAAATTAAGTCAAAATATTATTATTTTTATTACGTTTATATATTATTATAATATTATTATGATTATATTAAAAATTACCTTTTCCTTGAGTGGATTTATCGTTGTCAGAAAATCTTAGCGAACTCACGGACCTTTTAAGGCAGTTAGAAGCCACTAACAGTGATATACAAGGAAGTTCTATTGTTAGCGTTCAAGGTCTTCCGATATGTTCGGTTTTGGCGAGACATATTCAAGATGGTATAGTTTCTGCAATGTCCGCGGCGATTCAGAGCGTTTCTGAACGTGCAGTTGAAGAACTCAATAGAGGAGAATTAAAAAGAATCCTTATTGAAGGCGCTGATGGTATCATAATCTTATCAAAAGCGGGTTCTAATGCTATTCTTTGTACATTAGCTAAACCAAATGCTTCTCTTGGAATGGTATTTTTAAATATCCAAAATACTAGTATAAAAATCGCTAAATTATTGGATTAGCACTTAGAGGTTGCTCGAAAATAATATGTCTTCAAATCAATTTTTTGAGCAGATAAAATCAGAAATTATCCTCAATATAGAAAGAAAATCAACAAAAGATAAAATTGAAAAAAAATTTTACGATGGTTTGGCTAAATGTCTCGAATCTAAACAATTGAAGAGTTTTAGGCAATTAATTGATTATTCTTATAAGCTTGATATTTTTATTGATATAAGAAAAATCCCTAATCGATATGACCTTATATCAAATATTTTAATGGATTGCATTCACGATGTAAGCGCAGGCTATCAAACTTCAGCATTAGGAAAAATTATTGATGTTCTTAGGTTTTGTAACGAATTAAATTTATTTGATAAAGATTTAGATAAAGAAGATTTTATACTGTTGGAAAGAATTAAAAAAGACAACTTACTTTTATCAAATTTGAAAGATTTATTTGGAGTGCCGTCCAATTCGTTCCTATTATATATAAATAAAGTCATGCCCCAAAACCTTTATAATTTTTTTTTAAATAATCCTAATCCCTATTTTCAAGATCCCGAGCAAATATTATTTTACATTAAAAATAATTTCTTTAATCAATATACTATATATGGTTTAAGCGTGAAATATCTAAGTTCAATTAAACAATATATTATAGAATTTCAAAAACATTATTTAGAATTAAAAAAGATCTCAGAAAAAAATAAAAATTTAAATTACTTTGAATTTAAAACCATTTATAAATACGCAACTTATTATTATGGTTTCCAAGAAGAGGAGCAAGAACAAATTGAAATTAAGAAGCATTTAATTTCCCCTGAAAATGTTTTAAAGAATTTAGATAAGATCATGTCCAAGGATTATAATTTTTATATTCTTTCCATGGTACTCCTCGGAGGGATTGGTCCACAGGGGCATGGTTTTACTTATTCAACGCCTAAGGGAGAAGTAATTGAAATTTGTTCGGATATTAAAGAAAACGATGCGATTATAATTAAGTATAAACAATTTTTGAAGCAACAATTCTTAGTTAGATTAGAAAAAGAAATGAAAAATCTTAACATTGATTCTATCATCAATAAAAGAGTAATAGATTATCTTTTAGAAGTCATGGATAAAAAAGAATTAATTAATTATTACAAAAAAGAGGGTATCTTAAAGCAAATTAAAATATTTCTAAATCAAAATCAAGATGCCAACCCTGGTATTAAACAAGAGCTCTACGAATTAATAAACACCATCTCAAATGCGATAAACATCATTTTAAGACCAATAACCATGATTGACCAATTTAAAGCTCGAATGGATTTAATAGCAGAAGAAAAAATTCAATCAGAAGATATAGCAAAATTAACCAGCTTAAAAGAAAAATCTCATCACGATGTTCTGCGAGAAAGGTTTTTCTTTCAATACATAGTAGATTGGTTTTTCGATATACATGTCGCTGAAAAATCAAAATTTAAAAAATAAATTTAAGATTCTTCTTTAAAAGTTTTTTAATTCTCTATTTTATTAATAAAGAGAGCTCTTTGAATTTAATAGATTATCTTTCTTTAATTGGTATTCAGAACAGATTTTAAACGCTAAAAATTTCTTACTTAAAAAGTTTTTTTTTGGTAATTTGCAACTTTTCATGAAGGGGCAAGATATTTCAATATTCGCTTTAATTTTTATATCAGAAATCATTTGACAATCTCATTTTGATTTTTTACGTGTAATACAATTTAGGTCTCAACTCGTTTTAAAATCGAACACTCTCATGAATTTTTAAAAAAGTGAAGCCATTTTTAATTTTTTTATCGTTTAAAGAAGTCTAGATTTTATTTACTTTTAAAAAAAGTGGAAATATCAAAGAAAAGAAAAACATTATATAGGTTATTGGAAAATATTTATATGATTAAAAATAATTTTTAAATTTTTACATCAAAAAAATTAAAACAAAAATTTATTTTAAAAAAGAGATGAAGTTTTAAAATGGTATCTGATTTAGCTTGGTTAGAAGGTTTAACGGCAACGGGTATTATTCTTTCTTCAACGATATTTGGTCTATTGTCATTTTATCACGGTAAGAAATTAAATGCGAAACTCCTTTTTGTTGCGGGTTTGATGATGATTTTTATTGGACTTTTTTGGTTGGGCCCTTTTGCTGATTTTATTCTGATATTAACCACGCAGCAAAATTTAAACCCGGTATACTTATATGGACTCTTGAGTTATGTGTGGGTTGCTCCAGCGATTGTGCTGGCCATATACCTTGGTTCTGAGCTTTTATTGCCTAAAAAAAAAAAGGTAATAGTTGGTATTTATGCAATTTTGGGAATAATATTTGAATATTTTCTTTGGTTTGAAACGACAAGTACTTTTAAATTTGGAGATTTTTCACCCGGTGAAGATATAATTGATTCTAGTTTTGTTACGATGCATCCAACATTCTTTCTTATAGCCTTTTTTCTAGTTTCTGCCTTAATTTTTGAGGGAATTGGGTTTGCAATAAAAGCAAAACAATCAACAGGCGAATTAAGAAAAAAATTCATGTTTTTATCAATAGGTTTCACCATTTTTGTTTTTTGCGGTGCTTTAGATGCTTTAGTCGCTCCTGGTCCTTTATTGGGTGTTATTAGAGCTGTTATGATGACCTTTGCTTTATGGATGTACTTAGGGTTAAAAACATGATTAAAGTATTAAAACAAGTAAATTAATAATTCTTTTTTTTTATTTTTGTTAGAAAAGAACTTACTCCACAATAAAGGTTATTTTATGAAGTCAAGAAAGATAATTTTTGATTTTAATTGATTAATTTCAAAAATTTATTTTCTTAATTCTTGAATTTGGTCAAATATTTTATCAGCATGAGTTTTCATGGTACCAAAAAGTCCTTCTTCTTCGGAAATAACTGAATTTATCGCTGTTTTTAATCCATAATGGCCTTCAGAGATTAATACTCTTATCGGAAGCGTTAGAATTTCGTTTACTAACATTAAAATTTCCTGAAAAATTTGAATAATTTTTGGAAATTTTTCTTGAGTTTTATCGATCATTGAAGCTTCAGCAGAGATTAATCCGTTTTCACGTTCTTTTCTTAATTCGTCCCAAATATTTTCTTTTAATTCTGAGAAATCTATACCCAAATTCTCAAGAGCCATTTGAGCACCTTCAAAAAAGAAATTGATATCGTCCTTTCCGGAGAATTTTCTCACATTATCAACCATTTCAATTGGAGCTAATCCATCTAGGAAACTTACTAAAAGATGATGATAATCGTTAATAACATCTAAAGGTATAAATAAAAGCGTGATCTCCTTAAGCTGTTTAAAAAAGTATCCCGCGACTTTTGCAAAAGATTCACTTTCTAAGAATTTTTCTACAAGCCCTCCGTATTCGTTAAAAAGATGAATCGTTATAAATCCTATAATTCTAATCATATCATCTTCATAATTCCTAAAGTAATCAAAAAAATTTTCAGGTTCTAGGTTCATTTTATCTTTAATGAGCTCAGCTATTTTTTCTTTAACGTTTTCTAAAGGTTCATCAAATAATTCTTCGATTTTATCTAAAGATAAGATATCTTGTAATTTATCAATGATATCCAATTTAGTTTCTTGAACAACATCATCTTCCATTCTATAATCAAAATCAATTTTTGATGAGATCTGGTCTTGAATTTTTGAAACAGCACATTCTTTCCATTCTTTAATGTCATATATTTTGCAAATGAATTGAAGATGTTCCTCTCCTTTTGCCATGCATTTTTTTTCAATTATACCTATTCGATAATCGTTCTTTTTAATCTTTAAAATAAAATTTGCAACGCTTTCCAACATCCCACATAAACCACATGCCATTCCTTCAGTGTCTTTACCTTTTAACTTTGTGAAATCAAAAGTGTCTTCTTCGTCTGAACCATATCCTGCACAGATTGGACAAGTCTTAATTTTTATAATATAATCGTTGTATTTTGACCCTTCTTTAGATATTTCTTCATAGGTCAACTCTCCTTCTGCTAACTCTTTTCCGAAAACAACGACCCAAAGGATCTCGAAATACTTAATCACTTTTATTGGACTCCCGGGCATGAACTTAAAAATACTCGAGTGTCGTTCACAAGATTCGTAAGCGGCTCTTTTTCCGATTTCCCTAAAAATAGCAACGCTCTCTTCTTCGTTATCTGTAATATGATTGATTTCCTTAAGAATTTCACGATATAATAACGTGTAAAATAATGCATTAGTAGAACGGCCAAAAACCTTTGTTATTTTTTTCATTAACCATTGAAACGCTCCCATAAAAAAATCACGCCCCTTTTCCTATACTATATTTATATACTTGAACACATGAACTATTTCCGAAAGTTCTAGATTCTCTAATTTCATGCGGTTCTACGCTAACAGAAGAAATGTCCTTCGATGCCTTATTAATAAGATTAATAAATTCAGAAACCATGCCCAGCAATATCTCGCATCCTGAAACATTCATTTCATCGTAAAAATATTTACATAAAGAGCAATTATTATCTTTTACAATTATTAATTTATCTATTTCGTTGATTTTTACCGAAACATTACTATTTACTATTTTATAATAAATTGTACTAATGACATCTCTCATGTTGATCGCGTTAATAACATCAGTAGGTTTCCAATATTTAATATAAGACTTAGCAATGTTCCGTCCCATTCTACGCATCCGCTCGATTGTATCGGTTACTCCATTTTTTTTCATGAAACGAGCTAAATGATAAATTGCATTTCTAATTTGATTCATTGTCGCTTCAGTTTGAATCAATTCTTTTCTCGAATAGTTCATATTTATTTCTTCCAATTTAATATTCAATTAAATAATAATTGAAAAATATGATTAATTTAAAAAAGTTTTAATTTAATTAATTAGATGATTCGTATTATTCGTATTACTTTCAATTGTAATATTTAAAATTTTTGTTTTAATAAAAAATATTAAAAAAAAAAGATAATAAAAAAACAAAATTCATTTAGTTTTTATTAATTTCTGAAATTATTTCTCTAAGCATTTGCTCCGCCGCTGCCCCAACCATGATTCCTTTTTTTACTAATTGTTGACCTTGAATTATAATGTCTTTTTCTAAGAGTTTCCCGTCCTTAAAGAATAAAAGAGTTGGTATAGCATTTATTCCAAACATTTCGCCTATGGGTCTATTTTCATCAAGATCAACCGCCATTAATTTAAAAAGCTTTTCATCTCTTAATTTTTCTAGAATAGGTGTGACGAACTATCTTGAGACTCATCAAAAATGATAAGTTTTTACAAGGTCCGCACCAATCCCGTTCGAGAACTTTATAATTTCACGATTTTCGGTGTATACATCTATTAAAAAGATGCCGTCCTTATAGTCGTCTCGTATATCAATTCCTACTGATTTTAAGTCATCTAAGAACAATTTCAATTCATCTCAAATTGTATATTTTTAAAGATTTTTTTGTATTTTATTGACTATAATTAAGAAAATTATAAATTTTTTTACATTTTATCATTCCTTTTATTTTTCTTTTCTTTAAATTCTTTTTATCTTCAAAATATGAAAAAAAATAGTTATATTTTTTTAAAAAGATTAAATCCTTTGAATGATTTCAAGTATTTTTAATAAATAACAGTGTTTGGCTCCATTATTTAACGATATAAACTAGATTTTCATTAATTTTTTTATCTCAATATTGAAAAGAAATAATTTTAAAATTAAAAAATAGTTATATATCATAAGTAAGGAAAAAAACGGATATGATTATTATGGCAACGATAGATTTTAATTTTAGAAACCAAATCATCCAATCCAATATTGGGAGCACTCTAACCTATTGTTATCAATGTGCAACATGTTCAGGCGCATGCCCTGTCGCACAAGTAACGCAAGGGAGATATAATCCAAGGAGATTAATATTGGACGCTTTATTAGGGTTAAAAGAGAAGATTTTTGGAAAAGAGAACATCTTTAACATATGGGGTTGTACGGTTTGCGATACATGCGATGAGGTTTGTCCACAAAAAGTAGAGCTTACAGAAATTTTTACGATTCTAAAAAATATGAGCATTGAGAAAGGCGAAGCTCCAGAATATTATACTACACAAGCTTTAACAATTTTAGAAAATGGTAAAGCAATTCCAATGCAGCCGGCTATAGAGAGAAGAAGGGATCAATTAGGTTTACCAAAAATTTTAGCTCCAGATGTCATCGAAGTTCAAAAACTTTTAGAAGCTACAAATTT
>JAUWRB010000154.1 GCA_030610785.1 Promethearchaeota archaeon
TAATCCGTAAAATAACTTATATCCTACTCGCTTGACTTTATTATAAATGGTAAATATTTCGAGTAATTTTTGTTCTTGCGAGGCTGTCTGATACAATTTAAATTTTATGGTCTGCTTCATCTAATTATCTCCACTAATTTATATATTTAAAGGAATTTCAGAAATTTAAATCACTGAAGAGTAATAATTTTTTGATTTTTATAAGTAATTAATTATAAATTTTTATAGAATTTCAACGAACAGTTGAAATAATATTAACATTAAAAAAGGATAGGATTTTTATAAAAAATAATGCCGGATGAATTTGATTTTAAAAATTATAAAACGATAGAAGAGTTCAGTAAAAGCGTAGAGGGAACAAAATATTTGCACGATCGTTATTTAAAGGCAGTCAATCACCCAATTCGGAGAGAAATTTTAAATATTGTAAATAAAGCGAACCGAATTTCAAAAAATGATTTATTAAAAATACTTTTTGATGATAATATTGTAAAGGATGAGCTTGTATTTAATTATAATATAGATTATTTAATAAAAGCATTCTGTATTCAATCGATTTTGGTGGATGGAAATGAATTATACTACGAAATTACTCAAAGTGGAAAGGTAGTCGAATATTTAAAGTAGTTTGAAATTTTAAAGAAATTTAAAAAATTTTTCCTTTCGATCGTATAAATCTTTCTTTTTTGAATCAATTAACCTTTTGATATCCATTACTTTCGATTTAGCGAAATATTCGAAGTCAAATTCAACATCGTCTCCTGGTTTCTTGCCGGGTATGGGCATTAACCTAGCAGTTAATGGTTTATCGTGAGTTATTGAAATTATGGATACATCCAATAATATATAGAACAATTCTCTTTCGGTTATATCGCCAGGTAAAGGAATACAATCAAGACCGGTTCCACAAATAGTCGAATATAATAATAAAGATTCTAAACTAAATTTATTTTCATTCAATCTTTTTGCGATGGTGTAATCTTCAAGTACTGGTTGCATGAATCCAGAGAACCCAATAACTTTCTCTTTTTTCGGAATGGAATTTTTAATTAACGCTACACTGATTAATGAACCAATTGAACCAAATAATTTAAGGTCTAATTCTTCTACCGCAGTTCCAATGCTTCTATCAATAGTAGGATAAGGTGCGGGAGAAAAATCAATCCCATAAAACTCAATTTCGTATTTATTACTAACCTTTTCAGAAATAGTAGTTAAAAGCTCGTAAATTTCGTTAAATCTTTTTTTTAAATTTGATTGCGCTTCTGATAGTCCAGATGATTTTTTGAATACATCTACAACCTCATCGGCCATTTCTAAAGCTAACGAGAATTTAGGTGTTTCAGCTAAATGATAAGCTGCCGGAAAAAACGGAGTATCTGGTTTAACGTTGCAAGAAACGCAGAATTTCAAATTATTAAACGGATTCTCTGAAAGCGCTTTAATTATTCTAGCGCAATATTTCAAAGCTGTTAAATTAACACCTTTTAAAGTTGAGGCAACCATTAATGAACTAAAAAAATTTCCGTGTTCAATTAGTAATTTCGGAAATAGTGAAGTTATTAATTCTTCTAAAAAATTGATGTCGTTAAATTCGTTCGCAAGCATTATACAAGAAGAAAAATAATCAAAATTATTTCTATTACACGTGTCGTCTAAAATAGAGATTTGTTCGCTAAGAACCGATAATTTTTGATTTAAATTTCTATCTTTTTTCCAAGAATGAATTTCCGAAATAATTGGTTGGGTGCATATTCTTTTAGTTTCTACATCAAGATCCACCTTTTGAAATTCATCGATTAGATCATTACAAAAATTAGAAAAAGAAGGGCATGTTTTGTCCAAAAACGATTTGAAATATTGATTCGTATTAAAAAAAGGGACATTTTGGCCAATAGTTATGGCTCTAATTTTCATGATATTGTCCTTTTAAAATAAATATTATTTTAGATTTGTTTTAATTTGACTTTATCTTTTGCTCGTTCTTTTTTTGAAGTTGGTCTAGTGTATTCTTCAGGACGAATTGGACCAATTTTTTCTAATTCTGCTTTAAATTCAGATATTACTCGCGCAAATTTTTCGCCTTCGCCTGCGCTTATACTTTCAATTCTAACACGATTCTCGTTTATTCCCGATTCTGCAAGCATTGCTTTTATACTAGCGTATCGTGTTGTTGCCTTGATAAAACCTGTATCGTAATGACAGTCTTGCTCGTAACATCCCGCTATTAATACACCGTCAGCGCCTTGAAAAAAGCTTTCAAAAACTAGCGAGGGATCAAGCATGGCTGTACACATTACATGAATGGATCTAATATTTGAAGGGTAATTTAATTTGCTTGTACCCGCCAAGTCAGCGCCCATGTACGCACACCAATTGCATAAAAAAGCAATTATTAAAGGGGCTTCTTTTTTCTCTTTCAAAATAGTCTTTATTTGAGCAGAAGCTTGCGTCTTTCTAAATCCTGGGATATATAGGGCGTCATTAGGACACATTGCGGCACAAGCTCCACATCCAGAACAATTGGCTTGAGTGAGTTTCAATTCTTTTCCTTCAATTTTTATTGCGTTAAATTGGCATATTTGTTCGCATAATCTACAGAGGTCGCATTTTTCAGCGTCATAATAAACGATATGCGGATCTAATTCTACTTTTCCTTTCGAGGTTAAAGCTATTGCTTTTGCCGCTGCGCTTTCTGCTTGTGCAATACTATTTGGTATGTCTTTAGGACCTTGTATGACTCCTGCTAAAAATATTCCATTTACAGAAGTTTCAGAAGGTTTTATTTTTAAATGTTTTTCAAGCAAAAACCCATGTGGATCTTGAGATATGTTCAGGATTTTGCTTAATTCGTCAGTTCCAGTGGCGGGCTCAATACCTACAGCTAAAACAACTAATTCAGATTTATTCTTGAAAAGCTTATTTTCAATAACATCTTCGCCTCTAACTAACAATTCGTTTTCTTTAGAAATATCGCTTTTCATTATTGAAGAAATATTACTTTTGATGAACCTTATTCCAAATGATTCGCGAGCTCTATTGTAAAATTCTTCGCAATTTTTACCAACAGCCCTAATATCATTATAATAGATATTTATTTTAATATCGGGATTTTCTTTTTTTAATAGGATGGCTTGTTTTATCGTCAAATTACAACAAACTTGACTACAATATTCACGATGAATAGCTTTATTTCTCGAACCAACACATAATATAAAAGATACTTTTCTTGGAGGTTTTCCATTAGAAAGTCTAACAACTTTACCGTGCGTGGGACCATCGTTGTTAAGTAATCTCTCCATTTGCATCGTAGTAATAACATCGGGGTATCTTTCGTAATTAATTTCAGCTAATAAACTAGGATCAAAAGTCTTAAAGCCTGTCGCTACTATAATTGTTCCAACTTTAATATCAAAATATTCGGGTTTTTGATCAAAATCTATAGCGTTTCGTTCTCCACAAGCAAGTTCACATGCTTTACACCCAATACAATACTCCTCCAAAATATTAGGATATAACGGAATCGCTTGGGGGTATGGAACATCAATTGCCTTTCTTGGGAAAAATGTATCTTTTACATCTATAGGGCAAACATCTCTACAAATATCAAAACATCCTACACAGTTATCTTCTACTATAAATCGAGGCTTTTTTTTAATACTTATATTAAAGTTTCCAACATAGCCCTCTACTTTTTCAACTTCAGAATATGTGAGCAACTCAATATTTAGGTGATCTTTAACCTCTGACATCAAAGGACCGAGTATACAAATTGAACAATCAAGAGTTGGAAATGTCTTATCAAATAAAGCCATATGGCCTCCAATTGTAGTATCTTTCTCCACTAAATATACTTTATATCCCGCATCAGCAATAACTAGTGCCGCCTTTATGCCTGCAATTCCGCCGCCAATAATCAGTGTGGAAGGTAAAACCTCGGAGTATTGAACTTCTAAAGGCTCTAAAAGCTTGACTTGTTCTATAGCCATGTTTATTTGGTCAATTGCCTTTATTGTAGCTTTTTCAGGCTCATCTGGGTGTACCCATGAATTTTGTTCGCGAATATTAGCAAATGATATTAAAAATCGATTAATTCCAGCTCGTTCAATTGTTTTTCGAAATAATAACCCATGTAATTTAAAGGAACAAGCTGCAATAACCACTCGATCAATTTTTTTTTCTTTTATCTCGTCTATAACTTTTGTCAAACCAGATTCCGAGCATAAATATTGATCTCTTAACACGTGAACATCCGGATATTTTTTGAAATGTTCTAGTAATTCATTTAAATTAATTACGCCGCTGATGTTATTCCCACATTCACACAAAAACAGACCTATCTTGATTTTAATTACCTCTTTTAAAAAAAATGCTTAATAATAATTAATATAAAGTTGAATTATTATTATTTATTCATCATTTTAAATAAAAACAATAATAAAATTTTATTTCTTCTAAATTGTAAGGAAATTCAAAAATTTATTAATATTTATTTTTTTTTTAATTATAGATTAAACAACTACCTATAAAATCAACCAATCAAGGTTAAAATAATGTATTACGCTTTAGATGAGAAAACAGTAGTTGATTATGTGCAAAAATCTCCTGTAATGGCAACAATACTTGTTGACTGTAATGATCTCGTTGGTGCCGATCTTGCCGAAGGTAACGTTAACTTAGTTTTTAGAGTATATAGTCTAGGTGATCCAGAAAAATCAGTGATATTAAAACAGGCACTTCCGTACGCCAGAAAATACCCAGATTTCATTATGCCCCTTAAAAGAGCAGGAATTGAAGCGGAATTGCTTAAAATTGAAAATAAATACTGTCCTGGCCTTGCTCCAGAGTTATATTATTACGATAACGAAATGTATTTAAACATAATGGAGGATTTAAACAAGCATATAATCATAAGATATGGATTAATGAAACAGATTCAATATCCTAAATTTTCACAGCATGTAGGAATTTTTCTTGCTCGAACACTTTTCTATACATCTGATCTTTATTTAGAATCAGCTGAAAAAAAGGAAATGGCTGCAAGAATCATAAATCCCGTAATGTGTAAAGTAACTGAAGATCTTGTTTTTACTGAGCCTTATATTGATCATCCAAATAATAATTGGACAAAAGAGCTAACTCCTCACGTCAAGGAGATAAAAGCAAATAAATCTTTACAGATGGAAGCACTCGTGCTCAAGGAGGCTTTCATGTCCCATTCTCAAGCTCTTATTCACGGAGATTTTCATACAGGTTCAATAATGGTTAATAAAAACGAGACAAAAGTGCTCGATCCGGAATTCGCATTCTTTGGTCCCATGGGTTTTGATATTGGCGCCGTTTTAGGAAACCTTATTCTTAGCTATGGATCTCAAGAATATCACGCGAAAGATATAAACAAAAGGAAAGAATATCGAGAATGGCTACTGAAGGCAATAAAAGATATATGGGAAACCTTTGAAAAAGAATTTCGTAACTTGATGGACACTAAAATGAATGACCAATGGCCTTCTGAAAGATTTAAAGATTTTTATATTTTGAAGCTTCTCCGCGATACAGCGGGATTCGGCGCAGCAAAAGCAATTCGTAGAGTAATTGGCATGGCCCATGTGCCTGATATGTGGGAAATTCCTGATGATAAATCTCGAGCAATTGCGGAAAGTATTGCTTTGAATGCCGCCCAAGCTTGGATGCTAAATAGACACGATATTACATCAATTAATGAGCTAATAGCAATGGTTCGCGCCGCAAAACCTCATCCTAAGGTAATTAAATAAGGTGGAAAGAGAATGAATTCTTATCGAAGTATAGAATGGAAGAAAGATAGACTCGTACTTCTAGACCAGCGTCGTCTTCCAGCAGAAATAATATATATTGAACTAAGACGATACGAAGATGTTGCAGAGGCGATTAAAAGCATGGTTGTCCGTGGAGCGCCCGCAATAGGAGCAACAGCAGCCTATGGTTTGGTATTAGCAACTCACCAAATGGATTCAGAAGATATCTCCATTGTTCGGAGTGAACTTGAAAAGGCAGCCGATCTTCTTCGATCTTCACGACCTACAGCTGTAAATCTCTTTTGGGCAATCGATCGCGTAATGAGAAAATCAGCAGATCCATTAATTAAAAGCGTCGATTCACTTCAGGAGGTGGTGTTCAATGAAGCAACTGCTATAGCACTTGAGGATGTAGAAACAAATAGACAAATTGGCTTAAATGCCTTGGATTTAATTCCTGAAAAAGTTATTTTTATTCATCACTGCAATACTGGCGCTCTTGCAACAGTAGATCATGGTACAGCTTTAGGTATTATCCGAACTGCTTACGAACATAGAAGAGATGTCTTCGTGTATGTTGATGAAACACGTCCAAGATTACAAGGGGCTCGCTTAACTTCCTGGGAACTTAAACAACTTGGAATAAAGCATAAAGTTATAGTGGATGGAGCTTCTGGTTTTATAATGGCAAATGAGAAAGTAGATCTTGTAACAGTTGGATGTGATCGAGTTGCTAAAAATGGAGATACTGCGAATAAGATTGGTACATATAATCTAGCAATTGTAGCCCGAGCCCATGAGGTACCCTTTTATGTCGCTGCTCCAACTAGTACGATTGATCTCAGTATTTTTTCAGGAAATCTTATTAAGATAGAAGAGCGATCTTCTCAAGAAATAACTCACATTCAAGGTCAACAAATAACGCCTGATAATATTGAAGTAACAAATCCGGCTTTTGATATTACACCTGCAGAATATATTACCGGAATTATTACTGAAATGGGAATAGCATATCCGCCCTACGAAGAAAGCTTAAATAAAATGGTAGATCTAGCTGAAAAAAAGCGGATAAATAAATGATAAGTATAAATTTTTAAAAAAAAAAAAATATAAAATATATTTTTATTTAAATAACTACATTATTGTAGCGATATTTATAATTCGTTTGAAACTTCCTTTCTTTTTTCTTTTGCGAAATATAATGGTATCAAGGCTAAAAGCATTAGAAGTGAGGCCACTATAATAATTATTGGAGTGGGAATAAAGCCAGGTTGTCCGTTTATTATAGTAGGTATACCATATGTTGTTGCAAGCCAGCCTCCAATAAGCGGACCTGGAACCATGGTAAATGCTACATTAAATAAGATAACATATCCACTAAATTGTCCGAATTTTTCCTCGGGATAAAGATCCTTTGTCCAAGTAATAGCAGCAATAGAAAAAATTGTCATGAAAAGCATCATTATCATAGCGACAATTATTAATAAGAAAAAATCGACAACAAAAGCGAAAATAAAAAGAAAAACGCTTACAAAAATAATAGAAGAAAAAGTTAATTTTTTTCTACCTATTTTATCAGTAAGAATACCGATTGGATAAGCAGCAACCAGATCAACAAAAAATGCAAAAAATAAAACAATCGAGGCCATTTCCAGGCCGAATCCTAAATAGTGTTGCATGTAAATAAGGGCAAAAGGAAAGAACACATTAAATGCAAGACCTGTTAAAGCAGAACTAGTCAAAACTAAAAAGAAATTTTTGTATTTCTTAAAATTTTCTTTTTTAAAAGTGCTTTTTATTTGTTTATATACGTTAGTGTCTAATGGTTTTAGATTTGGTGGATCTTTTAAGAGGAGGGCAAAAGGAATTCCAAAAATACCTACCATAAATGCGACAACATAAAAGTACATGTAATAACCAAACGATTCAATGACAAAACCAGAAATGCCATAAGTTATTAGAGTTGCTATTTCCATTGTTATTACAATAACGATGCTGACAACTTTTCCTCTGTTTTCCATCGTAGTTATATCTGTGATATATGCTTGAAAACTTGCATCAAACGCAGTGGAGCCAAAGAATGTCATGACGCAATCAAATACAATGGCAATAACAACTGCTAAAATAATGGGTTGAAAAAGTCCAGCAAGTGGGAAAATTGCGGTTGTTATGGTCCAAAAAATGAAACCTGCAATCATAAATGGTTTTCGTTTACCTTTTATATCACTGTATGCCCCCATTATAATAGTAGTAATTGTTGCAACAATCGCAGAAGCAGCAACCATTAAAGCAACATAAATTGGTTCTGGAGATATTGCGTTGTAAAGGAACACATTGAAATACTGGTTTTCAACCGCCCAAGCAATATTTCCTGCTAAACCAATAAAAAAAGCAGCTGATAAAGTTTTCTTTGAGATTTTTTTATCCAAGTCTTTTTACCTTTTTAATTTTAGTAAAAATTTTTTTTATATATTTAATTTTTAATTTATCAATTATTTAAATATTTATTTAATTTCACAATGATATTCAATATCATTACATATTCAATCAAAATACTTAATACTTACAATATATTTTTTTAAAAAAT